>NZ_NUHI01000014.1:0-163582 GCF_002575105.1 Bacillus sp. AFS053548
GTAGCCTAACTAGGCAAAATCGGACACGTGGAAAAGGGAAATAAACGAAATCTATAAAAATAATCGTTCTTATTGATTTTTATAAGTTTTTGGCAACGGTGTTTAAATGAATAATCGAGCGCATAATTTTGCAATGGATTATGTGAATTCAGAGGAAAAACAAAAGATGCTATATAAACGGACACTATTGATGGTTAGCATTTCGCAAATTTTTGGTGGAGCGGGATTAGCTGCCGGAGTTACAGTCGGTGCATTATTAGCTCAACAAATGCTTGGGACAGATGCTTTTACTGGTCTTCCGGCATCCCTTTTTACATTAGGTTCAGCAGGAGCGGCATTAATTGTTGGTAGGCTTTCTCAAAGATTTGGTCGACGAATCGGGCTTGCTGCAGGATTTTTTACAGGTGGACTTGGAGCAATCGGTGTAGTAATTGCGGCAATGACAAACAGTATTATCCTTTTATTTGCATCACTCTTGATTTACGGTGCAGGAACAGCAACCAATTTGCAAGCTAGATATGCAGGAACTGATTTAGCAAATAATAAACAGCGTGCAAAAGCGATTAGTATTGCAATGGTTTCCACAACATTTGGTGCTGTTGCAGGTCCTAACCTAGTAGGTCCAATGGGAAAATTTGCAGTCTCCATTGGCGTGCCAGCACTTGCAGGTCCATTCATTTTATCTGCAACAGCTTTTATTTTGGCCGGCCTATTTCTTTTCATAATGCTTAATCCAGACCCGTTGATTTTAGCAAAAATAATCGAGTCAAATAAAACACAAAAAGTGGATGTAGTTCATTCCACACATATTGAGAATATGAAAGCAAAGAGGGGTATTGCTGTAGGGGCAACGACAATGGTACTGACACAAATTGTTATGGTTGCTATTATGACAATGACACCTATTCACATGAAACATCACGGTCATGGACTAAACGAAGTAGGTATTGTAATTGCGTTCCATATTGGCTCAATGTATCTTCCTTCACTCATTACAGGTATTCTTGTAGATAAAATAGGGCGAACAGCTATGTCAATTGCATCTGGAGCCACTTTATTACTAGCAGGAGTATTAGCCGCATCAGCACCAAGTGATTCGATGATTCTCCTTATAGTTGCTCTTTCGTTACTAGGATTAGGATGGAATTTTGGACTAATCAGTGGGACTGCTCAAATCGTTGATTCAACAGATTCTACTACACGCGCCAAAACCCAAGGTACTGTGGATGTATTTATCGCACTAGCAGGGGCATCAGGAGGCGCATTGTCTGGTATGATTGTTGCTAATTCAAGTTATGCAACATTATCATTAGCTGGAGGAATCTTATCCTTAATCCTTATACCAGTCGTGATTTGGTCACGTGGTGGAAAGAAAGAACGTGAACAAGGTCTTCATATGTAAAATGAAATTTAAGATGAAATAGGAGCTGATTAATCAGCTCCTATTTCACAATTTGCACGCTTGTTATGAAGTTTAATATATTTCTTATTAAAATCGTATGTTTATCGTGCTCACGAATTGAACTTGTACACAATTAAAAAGAGCAAAGGGGGAAATATGAAAAAAATTTTAGGTTATTTCATACTATTAATATTATTAATCAGTTTAACCAGCTGTTTCTTTAACAAAAACACAAATAAGGATATTTTTCATTATAAAAATTCTTATGTCGGTAATAACAGTGCTGTAGGAAGTATTATAAAACAATTACCAAATCATAATGAATTCACCAAAATGTCCCTCCAAACAAAAAAGAAGCCTTATGGTATGACGATTGTTTATAAGAATTTACCGGCTAATACTAAAAATATCGTAATAAATAATGGAACTTACTTATTTGTATTGATCAAAAATGTGGAATGGATTGTTTTTGATTTTGCTGATCAAAAATATACTGTGACAAGACAACAATTTAATGAATGGTATGGAAAAGATTTAAGTTCTTATACGAATGAAAAGGACCTAGAGGAACTAATCCACACTAATTTAAAAGATAAAAACAAAGTAAATCAGTTATTTAAGAAATAAAATCTTTTATTATTGTTAGCTATTATTAAAGGGATTGGTAAATTCTAATAGGCTAATAGATTGAGAAATAATAGTAAACAGTTATAAAGGGGTAAATGCATGTCTATTTTAACAAATCAATCTGATTTTATGATTCTAATTGAAAATGAATTAATTCCGAATGTAAACCTCAAGAGTGAACGGCCAAATGACCCAATAGTAGTTAAGAATATACCTAAAGGCTGGAAATGCATTGGCTCAGGTAATTATGCTGCCGTTTTTATACATCATTCCGAACCAAATGTGGTTGTTAAAGTTTATGGAAAAGATCTAGATGGTTTAGAAAAAGAAGTTCAAGTCTATAAACAATTAGGAGAGCATCCAGCTTATTCGAAATTGATCCAATTCGGTGAAAAATATCTAGTATTAAAAAGATTAAATGGAATTACCCTATACAACGCCCTTGCAAATGGTGATCGAATACCTGAGAGTGTGATTAAAGATGTAAATATTGCGCTTAAGTATGCGATAAGTCGTGGGTTAAATCCATACGACGTTCACGGGAAAAATGTGATGATGAAAGATGGTAGGGGATACGTTGTAGATATATCTGACTTTTACAAAAAAGGAAAGGATGAAAAGTGGGAAGATTTAGTCAAAGCTTACTATAAACTATATAAAAAAACTTTGTATAAAGTACCTATTAAAATCCCGTTGAAATTCCTAGATTTTACTAGACACTCATACAGATTTTACAAAAAATTGAAGAGAAAGTTTTAAGATAGATTACGTTGGGAAATGTTAGTTTAATAGGTTATATAATTGAACATTTCATATGACTGCAATGGATACTAAACAAGAAATAGCGGTTTATATTTTAAGAAGACTAGCATACGGGCTAGTCTTCTTGAGTTTGCAGTTATACATTTAGTTTATTAATGTTGAGTATAAATTCGCTCTTCATTTTGTACTCTTTTTTTCACTAAGACCTAATTAAAATAATGACTGTTTTCATTTATTCGTAGTATATAACTATTTAGAAATATCATGGTGCTCTTCATAATGTAACAATTGTTTACGATTATAAAACTTCTCAAAAATGATTCCCATTAAATAGTAAAAGACTAAGCCAAAACATAAATGGATAAGTGTAAATTTAATACCAAATGAATCAAATTCATAGATAACGACAGGTAGTTTAGCCGTTGTCCAAACTCCTAAAAAGAAAACAACATAGCGAATACTTGCTCCTTTTTTCAGTAAAAGTACCGCGATCGGAAAAGCTAGGTATAGAGGACCAGCTGCAATACCACCGAGTAAGAGAGCAAACAAAACACCGTAAATACCAGATTTATCTCCCATATATTTAATAAGATTTTCTTTCTCAACCCATTTATCAAGTAAGCCAACAAAAATTAAAACAGGTGGGAGGAGAAATAACATATTTAATATACTATTTCCAGTTAATTGAAATGCTTTCATTCCAAGGGAGTGGTTTATTAATGTTAGAACGATGAACACTACTAATAAAATAAAAAAGAAGCGATATTTTTTTAATTGACTCATACCATCACCAACCAAATAATATATGCAAAGAAAAGAGACATTAAAAGTCCACTTGCATTACGTGCATATGCAAAACTTCTTCCAAATAATTTTTGTTCCATAGGTAACGTAATAATTCCTACTGACATTAATGTTGACATTAACACTGCTACTTGTGGGAGGCCAGCACCATTTTGGACTAATGTTTCTCCAAGAGGAAAAACGATAAAACTTGGAATTAGTCCAACAGAACCAATTAATGTAGATAGTATTATTCCTTTTATTCCAGAGTGTTCCCCAATAATTGATGAAATGAGTGTAGGTGTTAATAAGGATAGGGATAGTCCTACAAAAAACATAATCGTTAAAATTTCAGGAAAAATATTACAAAACATTTTCCATGATTTTAATAGAGCTTCTTTCGTTTTTTTTCGATCTTTTATAAAAGAAATTATAGTAAGGATTATTGCTAAACTGTATAGGATCGAAGCATTAATCATGATTCTTCACCTTCCATACATTGTATCTGCGCAAGAAAAATGTTAAATTCTTAAGCTTTTCTTCAATGTTTATTTGAAATTCTTCCAATTTTTCTATTCCAACTTCAGTAATTTTATACATCTTAATTGGTTTGTCTTGTTCGGATGTACCTAAATAAGACTCAACAGCACCTTCAGTCTCTAATTGCTTTAGAGTGCGATATAATATGGAACTGTCTATTGGATTGATTGGTAGTTCTTCCTCACACTTCTGCAAAAGCTTCCCTCCATAACTATCCCCCTCTGTTAAAAACAATAAAAGAAATGCACCAGTATGTCGGCCTGTATGTTTCATAATTAGTTAACCTCCTTAATTCGAATATCTTCCTAACATCATCTAATTTTAACTGTTAACAACAGTATACTGTTAGTAACAGTAAAATGTTACTAACAGTATAATTAATCTATAAAGATATTTCAACTCTTAGATTATAAAATTTTTCTCTTTCAGAGGTTGAGATGGGTTGGAGAATATAGGTTTTATATAAGAATTTCTTTAGTTGAAAATGCTTTTTTACTATTCATAAAATGTGAAAATGTTTTTATAACAATAATAATAATATAATAAAAAACAACAATAATTTATTGTAAAACGATAAATAATATGTTAAATTCAAATTGAAAATAATTTAGTGAGGTGCTTTTATGAAACGGGGGTCAACTCTCTTTTTAAAAATGGTAGTGATTCTTATTGGGTTGCCAGTTCTTACATTGTGTATATTTGTGGTTCCAAAGATTGCAGAATTTGCTGCTGAGCTGTATCCGAATATTGCTTTAATGAAATATTTCATTTTTATAGATCTATATGCTGCAGCTATTCCTTTCTATTTTGCTCTTTATCAAGCTTTTAAACTTTTAAGCTACATTGATAAAAACAAAGCTTTCTCGGAATTATCGGTTAACGCTTTAAAGAAAATAAAATTCAGTGCAATCGCAATCAGTGTTTTGTATGTACTAGGATTGCCGCTTTTTTATTTAATTGCTGATATGGATGACGCTCCAGGAATTATCGTTATTGGCATGGTCTTGATTTTTGCTTCAATGGTAATTGCAGTCTTTGCAGCCGTACTCGAAAGGCTTTTGAAAGAAGCGATTGATATAAAATCAGAAAATGATTTAACGGTCTGAGGTGAAGAACATGGCAATTATTATCAATATTGACGTGATGTTGGCGAAAAGGAAAATGAGTGTAACCGAGCTTTCGGAAAAGGTTGGGATTACGATGGCGAATCTTTCTATATTGAAAAACGGTAAGGCAAAAGCGATTCGTTTTGCAACATTAGAAGCGATTTGTAAGGCCTTAGACTGTCAACCTGGAGATATTTTAGAGTACCAAATTGATGAAGATAACAAGTAGATAGTTGAGATTGATATTAAAAATTAAGAAGGAGAGCTAATTGTGAATTTAATACTTCAAAAGGCTGAGTCACATTTTATAAGAGCGGTAAAACAACTTGTTCGATTTGGTTTTGAGCAGGCTTTATCATGTATTTTTCCTGTTGTGATTTTTGCCTCTTTAGCTTTTACTAAAATTGTGCCACTTCCATTTCTTCCAAGATATGATTGGCTACTACTAATCTGTATATTGATGCAGTGGCTGATGGTGCGTACTAAGCTTGAAACATTGGATGAATTAAAGGTCATTACACTGTTTCACCTAATTGGCCTTGCACTTGAACTTTTTAAGGTACATATGGGCTCTTGGGCATATCCTGGGGAAGGATACTCAAAGCTATTTGGAGTGCCACTATATAGTGGATTTATGTACGCAAGTGTTGCCAGTTATTTATGTCAAGCGTGGAGAAGGTTGAATGTTGAACTAATTAATTGGCCTCCCTTTTTTGTAGTTGCTTCACTTGCAGCAGCAATTTATTTGAATTTCTTTACTCACCATTTTTGGATGGACGTTCGTTGGTGGTTATCAGGGCTTGTCATAATTGTTTTTTGGAAATCTTGGGTCACTTATGAAATTCATGGGAACAGGTACCGTATGCCAATCGCACTTTCTTTCGTACTAATCGGATTTTTTATATGGATAGCCGAAAATATTGCAACGTTTTTTGGTGCATGGCAATATCCTAATCAGTCGGTTGCATGGAGTTTAGTTCATCTAGGTAAAGTAAGTTCATGGCTCTTATTAGTAATTGTAAGCTTTCTGATTGTCGCTACCTTAAAGCGAGTTAAAGGAAATAATTCAATTAAAAGGAAAGAACACTAAAAAAGTAAAAAAATAACCTGTATCTAAGATTAACTAGTAATCAGATACAGGTTTATTTAATAATTTGTATCGTTAGTGTATTTTAATAAGATGCCTGAACCTAATATACTGCCTACTTACCGATAAGATTCATAAACCCTTTGTATATTAGGAAAAGGGAGAAAATTAAAATAGCTAAAATACCAATTAAATCTGTTAATGGCTCTACACTTGATAAGAATGTGCCTGCTAAAGGCATTTTGATTAAAGCAAAACCAGCAATAATACTAGCTAACATTAAAAAAATTCTTTCCATTCATTCATCCCTCCATTCAATATATTTTATGTGCAAGTAGAATGTAAGTGCTTTCAAAGACAGCCTTTTATAAAAAATGTGCTTTTGTCACGGAAAATAAGGAATTGTTCATATGAATACACTTAGGAAAATTAAGAGGAGTAAGGCGTTTAGGATACTATTTAATCTTTTAATAGATTTAGTTTTCAAGTTCTTTTTACATAGATGGTAGTCAAAACTATTTCATTCCGATCATTTAACCACTTTTTAATCTAATCGCCGTTTCACATATTAATCTCTTTCATCTATTAATAGAGATTAATCATAATAGGAGTGAAGAATAATTGAGTTCAAGGCATAAACATATGTATCTTTCCAAACGTGGAATCTTTATTTAGGATTTCCCGTCGTTAGTAGGAATAACACTTATGGCTGAATCTATGAAGGGCATTTCATTAAAGAAATTGAATACTATTAAAAAAGACTATTTTTAAGGAGGTTTTAATGAAAAGGATTAGTCTGTTCAAGCTATCGTTTATCATATTGCCTTTACTACTTGTCGCTTGTCGTTTCACCCCTTCAGAAAGCCAATCAATTATAGATTGGGTAGACTTTGTTAGAGTTAATGGGGTTGAGTACAATGGCATACAATCAGGGATTTTAGCTAATGAAGAATTCATTGATGAAAAAGTAGGGGAAGTTAAATTCAGGGTAGCAGATCATGTTACAAATCCCAATTATAAAATAAAAGATGGAGATGCAGCATTCCATGAGAAAGGAACGGCCATTTATTCAATCAAGGGTAATCCTGAATTAATTGCCTTAAAAGAAAAAACGGCAATAAATGGATATAGAATCTATTTTGCAAAAGGAACAACTGATTATAAGTGGTATTTTAAAGATGTACCAATCGAAAAAGTAGATCTGATTGAAATCTACCAATCTTTTTCACCTGGCGCGAAAAAGATATCTGAGATTAAAGACAAAGAAAAAATAGTTAACTTTCTAGCTATCTTAAAGAATAGTAAGGAAGATTCAAATTTTCAACCAAACAATGATCATACAGATTCTACTCGCTATGAAATTGTACTGTATACAAATGAACCAATCGCTTATAAGTATACGATTGAATTTGACGGAGCTAACTACTACTGGTATCCGTGGGATACTTCAATTTTGTCAAATGAGATTGGGGAATTTATACCAAAGTAGTGTTTTAAACCATTTCTAAATAACAAAAATTAACTCGCTAATTATTTTTAGCGAGTTTTTGCTTAATCTAACTACATAGGACAAAACTCAAATCAATTATGTGAAATCCGACCGAAATCTAGTCATCGAAAACCAACTAGTAAAATATGTGAAAGATAGATGAAACTAGAACATTTTTTATATTAAACTACCTTTAAAAATGGTAAAATATGGTTATATCATATTAGAAAGCGGATCTTTTTTACGGAGGGGCTATAATTGAGAAAGCCATATATATTTTTGATATGCCTAGCAATCCTAGCTTTATGCTTAGGTGGATTTTATTTTGAAAAAATGAAGTATACCAAAACAAAAAATGAAATATTGATTGGTTACAACTACACAAAATTTGGGGAAAATATAATCAAATGTAAACCAGTAAAAGTAGAAAAACAAGCAAAATTAAATCAATTAGAAGAAATATTTTTATTTAGTAAAAAAGTAGAAAAACCAATTGTTGATTTAGCTAAATATGATATTCAGTTATCATTCAGAAGTCCAATAGATGAAACAGTTGAATATAGTTCATTACTTTGGTTCACAAAAAGTGGTGCAATCATAAAAATTAATGGATTTAACGGATATAGAAGCGTTGGTATTGAGAATGCCAAATCAATAAAAAATATCATAAATTATATAGAGTTGTAATGATTAAATGATGTTTTAGTAAATGAGTTGTCATGGCAACTTATTTTTTTTTGATGTTAAAAGGGAGAATTGGTTGGAGATTTAGTAGTGGAAGAAATGATATAATATTATAAAAAGCAAGCTTATTATTTAAACTTTAAGTTGGTGATTGAATGTTTCGTTTCTTTAAATCTAAAAAGAAGGTAAGCTTCAGTGAACAATTATGTGAATTGCAAAAGATTGGTATAGAATTAAATCCAAATTTAAATGAAGAATTAATTCTTGCTGAGTATAGTAAAGAGGAATTTGAAAGAGAACCTTACCTACTATTACTTATCGAATTAGGAAGTGAAATGGAGCTAAACGAAAATTATATTAACTGTTCAAATGAAATATGGCATTTGGACACGGAATGTATTGAGGACACAGGAGATTATGTTCGAATTGCAGAAAGAATTAAAGACTTATCAAAAGATTATTTAAATCTTAAAAATATTAAAGATTTTGTAGATGTTGAAAATCAAACGGCATCAATTTCATTTACTTTAGATGAAAAAGATTATTGTTGGAAGTTAGAAGTAAATGATGACTGGATCGATGAGAAAATTATTGTCAAGTTTAATGACTTATTAGAAATAAAAAATACGGACAAGAGAGTTTATATTCTAGATTTAGGAGGACAAGATTGTTTAGTTGGTATTTATTCTAAAGAACAAGTAAAGAAGTTAAATAACTTACTTAAAGGATATAAATTTGTATCATTATAAAACAACAACACCTTACTATTGAACTGTTAATTTGATTATGTCCTTGAAAAAAAATTTGGATAAAAGGAAACAATGTAGTGGGAATGTGAAGAAAGGAAGTGTAAAACGGTGGAATTGGAAACGGTTATGCAGGAGCTAGAAGCACTAGGTAAGGAACGGACAAAAAAGACATACATAAGTAACGGGGCACATGAGCCACTATTTGGAGTGGCAACTGGGGCAATGAAGCCGATTGCTAAGAAAATTAAAATGGATCAGCAATTAGCGAATCAATTATATGCAACAGGAAATTACGATGCGATGTATTTTGCGGGGATAATTGCAGAGCCTTTGAAAATGACTGAAGAAGACTTTGAAAATTGGATTGATGGAGCTTATTTCTATATGCTTTCAGACTATGTAGTTGCTGTTACTTTAGCTGAAGCTGATATTGCGCAAGAGGTAGCCGATAAATGGATTGCTAGCGGAGACGAACTTAAAATGTCAGCTGGTTGGAGCTGTTACTGTTGGCTTTTGGGGAATCGCTCGGATACTGAATTTGACGCAAACAAAATTTCAAATCTGCTTGACCAGGTGAAAGAGACAATCCATGAATCTCCTGAACGAACAAAATCTGCAATGAATAATTTTATTTATACAGTAGCCATTTCATATTTACCTCAACATGAAAAAGCGGTTGAAACTGCAAAAGCCATTGGACCAGTCGAAATGAAAAAGGACAAGAAAAAAAGCACCATTTTACTTTGCTCTGAAAAAATTCAAAAAGATTTAGATAAAGGTATATTAGGATTTAAGCGTAAACATGTAAGGTGTTAAAGTATAACATTCGTTTTTTTAATTGATGATATAGGTGTAATGGGTATCATTTTTTTAAATTGTTAATAGAAAAAGCTGAATCATTATTTTGATTCAGCTTTTTCTTTAATATTGATATGACTTTTTTCTATTTTTGAAAATAAAAAAGTAGCTTAAAAAGATAATGAGAATTAAACCTAAACTAATAAAGACTCCCATTCTTTGAGTTGCGTGAACTAATCCACCTGAGACCCCCACTAGTATTAATAAAATGCCTAAGTAAGAAGTGAAGGGGTAACCGAACATTTTAAAATGATCATTTTTATCTCTTTCTTTTCTTAGTTTAATTTGTGAGGATAAGATTGTTGTCCAATTTAAAATCATCATAACGCCTGCTGCAGTTGTTATATATTCATATATTTTTCCTGGTAGAATAAAAGAAAATATTAAAGAAAAATACAAAAAAGGAAGTGATTCCTCCAATAATATAATTGAGCAATATTGCTGGACCTGCTATTTGGATCGATAAACCAGTACCTAAAAAGAATCCAGCCCCAATGATCGAACCAATTCCGATCAAAGAAATCTGCCACCAAGAAAGTTTAGATGTTTTTCCTTTTTCAAGATTAGCCTTTTTTTGTCAAGTACTGGCTGCTTTATCGAATGTTTATTATCCATTAAAGGTCTCCTTAATTTTATTCAATACTAGTTATACATTCCCCATTTGTATAAAATTAAATCGGTTATTTTAGAATTATTTCTAAATAATAGAATGTCAGTGTCAGTCTATTATTGGTTAGAAATCGTATCTATTTCTATAGTTGAATAAAAATGAGAGCCGAACATCGGCTCTCATTTTACTCTTTAGAAGACTAGTAAAGAAAGGAATAGGAAGATGAAAAGGTGTTACTTAGAATTTTTATAAAATTGGAAGATCTCATTAACAGCTTGATGATAGCCTCCCGCTTCTCGAAAAGATTTCTTTATGCTGTCGATTGCTTTTTTGTAAGACGAGTTATTATTTAACACATTTTCCGCGGCTTCACGTAGTTGTATTTGTGTTAAATTTTGTGATTGTAATTGCAAACCTGCACCAATCTTGGCTATTTGCTCTGCAATCATTGGCTGATCAGCATTCTGTGGGATTACGATTAATGGAACACCATAATAGAGACCCTCACTTGTACTATTCATTCCACCATGAGTTATAAATAATTTAGTATATTTTAGTACTTCGGTCTGTGGAACATATTGTTTCACAATAAAGTTTGAAGGAATACCCCCTAAATCATCTAGATTGGTATGTTTACCAATCGACATTACGACTGAGTGTTCACTATTTCCAAATGCTTCAAAACATAACTTATAAAAATCAATTGAGCGGTTAAAAACAGTTCCCAGAGAAATATATATAGGATTTTTACTTTTAATGGTAGAAAGGTCAAAAGGATCCTGTTGTATTCGTGAACCGATAGATGGGCCGACAAATTTGTATAAATGATTAAAGGCTTCCCCATCAGGTTGAAAGGCTCTAGTTGTATATACGATTGTTAATGGGGCAGGATTACAAAAAACTTCAAAATATGAATTGATCTCTACACCATATTTTTTCTTAATATTTAATGACAGTTTCTTAAATTCATCATTAATCGGTTTAATTATCTCTTCAGGAATATTCTTTGACTGCTTTTCCAACATTTTATCGAATGTTTCTTTTGTCTCTGCAAAAGAAGTACAAGAACTGATTGCGGGAAGATTAAGAATTTGAGCAATTAAACGTCCACAACCAAACATTGAATCGTGTATGATGTAATCGAAATGCTCTCCTTTAATCTGTTCAAGAACACTAGGTATTACGATTTCTGCTGTATGTAATAGACCATTGATTCTTTCTAGTAAATGAGTTCGACCACCTGAGAGAAAGGCTTTAATAAATTTTTGTTCATCAATTGTCCGCATTGTAGCTCTAGTCTTTTCAATTCGTTCTCGAAAAGACTCTATCGAAAAGTAGACAACCTCTTCACCTCGTGAAATAAGCTCTTCTACAACTGCAATAGTAGGATTGATATGCCCTTCTGAGCCTCCATTTATAAATAAAACACGTGCCATTCCAAACACTCCTCGGTTCAATTTATTACTATTTAAAAGAAAAATGAATAAGCTTAACTAAATAACATTGTATAATGTTAAAGTAAAAAATGAAAATATTGGAGGTGATTTTGAGTGAAGGAACAATTAATTAATTTAACAAATACAGAAGAACTCGTTGAAATTTATAATGATTTAGGGGATGTTGATGTATGTGCTGTTGCAAAGGTTCTTTATGTATCAGATGACTATGTAATTTTAGCTAATATTACTCCAAATGGAATGTACGATGGCTATTCATTAATGAAAACAGACACTATTTTTCAAATTAATGTAGATTCTCGCTATCTACGAAAAATAAAAAAACTATATTTAACTAAGAAACAAACCCATATAAAGCTTGAAATGGAAAATAAAAATTTAATGGAAGGTATTCTTGATATTGCTTATCAAAATAAATTTTTAATTTTAGTAGAATTATTGGAAAGTGCTAACGTGCAAGGTATCATTAAATGTAAAGTAGATGATATCCTCGTTTTATCGGTCATAAACCAATATGGTGAATACGATGGAGAATCAATATTCAAGATAGAAGATATCACCTCAATGAATATAGATGATGAAGAAAGAAATTGTATAAAATTACTAGATTTTGATAATCGAGAATAAAGATAGATTATCTATTAATTTTTGTATATCAAATGCCGCCTTCTATTAAATAATTAATTTAAAAAATTTAAATTGGTTGGAGTATATGAAAAAGGATTTCCAAAATAATAGATAGTTTATAGTTTTATTTTTATAGGAAGTGAAAAAATGTTTACATATTATTCTATGCTCATAGTAGGATTGTTTTTGATTTTAGGAGCAGTTTTTATATTTATGCCAATGTTTATTGATCGAGTATACTCGTTAGTAAAGATCAGTAAAAGTATTGGCTGTTTATTACTTGGTGTTTTACTTTTAGCGTTTACTCTTCCAAGTCTTAAATATGTTGTATTTAAACAATATGATGTCGTAAGCGGAAGATGTGTTATAGAAATTGATAGTTCAAGCCGTACTTCTGAAGCCGATTTTGATATGCAAGATACAAATGAAATATTTACTTTCAGAGATATTCCTAATCTGGATGCTTATGGGAGATTAGTTCCATATTATTGTAAGGTGACAGTTACAAAAGATCATAATTTTGAAGTAAGTTACAAAATATATAATAGCAAAACAAGAAAATTAATTTTGGCAAGTGAATAGTTTATTTTAAAAAAACTACTTTTAAACTACTTGGACAAGTGAGTTCAAAAAAAGTTAAAGGAAATTGTGAGTTCATTATTGAATTTAAATTAAATAATAAAAATGCAAAAGGAGATAATAATGAAACAATTGATTTCTGCTTTGTATATTTTGTTTGGATTATTAATTGTAACATTAACCTACTTTTCTAATTTTTCTGGTCCAAGATATCTCACAAATATAGGTTGGTTTCTTATTGTAATTGGAATTATATATCCATTTTATAGTCGAGTTGTGAATTATTTTAAGATTGAATATGAAGATGAAAAAAATAGTGTATAACTACAACGAAAGGCTGCTTAGGTAGTCTTTTTAATATGGAAATTTTACACTCGAATAATCGTTAATAAATTTTTACATATAGAGAATTAATAAAATCTTATATTAGCACTTATTCAAATTTTACCTAGTTTTGTTCAATTTATAGAGGGCTTTTAATATTAAAGAGAACAGAGCAATTATATCGAAAAGTTTAGCTTCTTCTACATCAAAAATGAATCAACAAAATTAGTTGGAGCTAATGGTACATATTGTAAATTAGCTAAAAATAAATAAAGCTAAGATTTAGTGTTTAGGTTTTAGCACAAAAAGATTACTAGAAATAAAAAAATAGAGGAAGATCCTCTATTAAAAGTCGAACTTATAAACCGCCAAGCGCTTTAATCGTTGCAGGTCCTACAATTCCATCTACTTTTAAATGCCGGTCTTTTTGAAATTTGCGCACGGCTTGGTCTGTATTGTTTCCAAAGATACCATCGATACCTTTTGTACTATAGCCTAGTGTTGTAAGCTTTTGTTGAAGCTTCTTAACTGTAGTTCCACGATTTCCCTTTTTTAATACAGTTCCACTTGGGATAACAGCATTTGAACCACCATTACTACTTGTTACTTTGTATCCATTTGAATTTGCAATTGAGTCAAATGATTTACTTGAAGTTGTAATGACTACAGGTGTGCTCAATTTTACTCTATCAAAAAGCCATTCTACTTCATTATCATACATTCTAACACAGCCGTGACTGACGTATTTTCCAATCGAACTTGGATTATTGTTACCGTGGATGGCATATGTAGTTCCCCATGTACCACGAGCATTTAATCCAAGCCAACGGTTTCCGAGTGGATTTCTTGGATCTCCGCCAGGAATGTGACCTGTATAGTAAGGTCTATTCACAATCTTATTTACAATTTTAAACTTTCCTTCTGGCGTTAGAGTTGGACTTTTACCAGTGGCAACTTTAAAAACTTTGTAGAGTTTACCATTTTCATAATAAGCTAGTTGATTTGTTGATTTATTAATTATAATGAATTGAGATGTAGCTGCCTGGCTAGGTTTAATACCAATACCCACAAACATAAGACAGGTTAAAATTAAAACAGCAAGCCATTTTCTGATCAATACCGTCCCTCCCGAATCATATTCTAAAAGTCTTAATCAATTAATCCTATGATTGTAGAAGTTGTCCATTTGTCATTTTTTTCAAATATGCTTAAAATAACTAAAGAAGATGACATTTGTAATGAATTTTCATAGTTCTTTTGGTTTGTATGATTTGGACGTAAAAATGAAATGTGGTACTATTGGCTCGAAAAGGGGAATGGTATATTTAAAGTAGTGGAGGTGAAAAGATGAAAATTAATCATTATATGCTCCAACTATCTTTACTAATCATCATTATTTTTGGTGGGACTTTTATTCTTCATTTAATAAAAACTGGTGAGTTTTTAATAGATCAAATTCTTGGATTTTCAGTAGGGATCTTAATCCTATTCTTTACTTTAATTTGGAGAAAATCTAGCGAACTTTCATAAGTCATAAAATTTGAGAAATCTAATATAACAAAATTCGAGTTTTATAGTAGAATGAATATAAGTTTAAGAAATTTATTGTGTTCTTGGATTGTATAAGAAATTAGGCTCTATATTTAAGAATAAAAGTTAAATATAATAGTCTTTCAAGTATTTAGTTAGGGAGGAACGATTTTGTTTAAACGTATTTCTTTCTTTATTTTTGTTAATATTTTAGTGTTAATTACAATTACAACGATTACAACATTATTAGGTGTACCACGTTATATTGGTAATGGAGGATACTGGGTACTGCTTGCATTTAGTGTAATTGCAGGTTTTAGTGGAGCGATTATTTCTTTGTTATTCTCTCGTATAATGGCCAAATGGGTAATGGGTGTAAAATTAATTGATCCTCGCTCTTCACAAATTGATCGTTTAAATTTTGTATTAGAAGAGACTTATCGTTTAGCAAAACAAGCTGGTTTGAAGAAGATGCCACAAGTGGGCGTTTATGATTCAGTAGAAGTTAATGCTTTTGCTACAGGACCTAGTAAAAGGCGATCTTTAGTAGCTGTTTCTAGTGGAATGATCGAGACCATGGATCGTCCAGCAATTAGTGGTGTTCTAGCACACGAAATTGCCCATATAAAAAATGGGGATATGGTTACTACAACATTATTACAAGGTATCATTAACACTTTTGTCATTTTCTTCTCCCGTTTAGTTGCAAAAATTGTTTCTAATTTTGTAAGAGAAGAGTTATCTTATGTAGTTTATTTTCTTTGTTCAGTAGTATTTGAGATTGTATTTAGTATTTTAAGTAGTCCAATTATTTTCTGGCATTCAAGAAATAGGGAGTTTAAGGCAGACAGGTATGCAGCAGAACTTGGTGGAAAAGATAACATGATTCATGCTTTAGAATCATTAAGTCGAAATATAAGATTAGTTGATGATCGTCAAAAATCGATTGCAGCTTTTAAAATTAGCGGAAAAGAGAAATTCGCAAGATTATTCTCAACGCATCCACCATTAGAAAAACGAATCGAACGTTTAAAATCATTATAAAAGTTAAAGGCTTTTTACATTTAACGATGTAAAAAGCTTTATTTTGTATTAAATTGAAAGAAGGATTTCATTTAGTTTTAGGGAATATAGATACTAAAAAGATGAGGTGTACTTTAATTTGGAGAGAGATAAAATTGAAAAATTGAAGACAGCAGGAATAATTTTAGGTACCTTTGTTATAACCCTCGGAATTATCATATCTATTGCTATTATTAATTTTAATCACGCTAAAGCACATCCCATTATTATCAAAATTCCTAAATCAGAAAGAATAATTACTCTTGTTAATAAAGAAGAATTAATGAACGTAGATTCAAATTTAAAAACTAATGTTTGTGAAGTTATCGATCTTCCAAAAACAAATAATAAAAATCAGTATCAAATAGTTTGTGATGATTCTGAGAAATACGGATTTACTTATAAAGAAATAATAGATAAAAATTCTCACCCTGCCTTGAAAGTCGGTGACACGGTTTACTTAACAATTTATAAAGATGGTAAATTAATGGTGAGAATAGAAAATGAATAAGTGTTAGAAGTCTAAATAAATGTTGAAAGCTAAATACACACCTATCTGATTCCTAATATGAATAAAGGAACTTCGAATTATAAGAAGTTCCTTTTTCTAATTTATTTATAGTTTTTCTCCATTTGAAGCAATTACGTCTTTGTACCAGAAAAATGATTTTTTCTTCTTTCGTTCTAATGTTCCACTACCGTCGTCATGTTTATCGACATAAATGAAGCCATAACGTTTTGAGAACTCACCTGATGATGCACTAACAAGATCAATACAACCCCAACTAGTATAACCCATCAATTTTACGCCATCTTGAATGGCTTCTCCCATAGCATTAATATGCTCACGTAAATAATCAATTCGATAATAATCATTAATTGTTCCGTCATCTTCTACTTTGTCATATGCACCTAGACCATTTTCTACAACAAATAACGGTACTTGGTAACGGTCATACAATTGATTTAAACTAATTCGTAAACCTACGGGATCAATTTCCCAGCCCCAGTCACTTGCTTTTAGGAAAGGATTTTTAACTCCGCCAATCAGATTTCCTTGTGAGCTTTCTAAGTCAGATTTTTCCTTTTTCTCTGTTCTAGACATATAATAACTGAACCCAATATAGTCAACAGTGCCTTCTTTAATTAATTCTAAATCTCCATCTTGCATTTCAATATTAATATTGTTTTCTTTAAAGAAACGCTTAATAAATGACGGATATTCGCCACGAACCTGAACGTCTGCACAGAAGTAGTTAAAAAAGCGTTCTTCTTCAAGGGCATACATTACGTTTTTAGGATTCGAATCAAATGAATAAACTGGAGCATATAAAATCATACAGCCAATTTGAGAATTTGGAATGATTTCATGACATGCTTTGACAGCAATACTACTTGCAACAAATTGATGATGAAAGGCCTGAAATGTTGGTTGGTATTTATCTTTTTCTTCTTTTACCGAAAAACCAAGACCCATAATTGGCATAATTAATCCACTATTAATTTCATTAAAAGTCATCCAATATTTTACTTTGTTTTTATAACGATTGAAGATTGCGTTCACATATCTTTCAAAGAAGTTTACTACTTCTCTATTTCTCCAACCGCCATATTGTTTTACAAGATTTACTGGCATTTCATAGTGTGAAATTGTAACAACTGGTTCAATGCCATGTTTGTGTAGTTCGTCAAAAACACGATCATAGAAAGCCAATCCTTCTTCATTTGCTTCTAATTCATTTCCATTTGGAAAAATTCTTGTCCAAGCAATTGACATTCGGAAAACTTTAAAACCCATTTCCGTAAATAAAGCAATATCTTCTTTATATCGGTGATAGAAGTCAATTCCTTCGTGGTTAGGATAATTATACTTTGAACGATCAATCTCAAAATTAAATCCAGGTGACTGTAAAATGTTCAAGCGTTCCTTTCCGCCTGGAAGAACATCGGCTATATTTAAACCTTTGTTCCCTTCATAAAATCCGCCTTCCATTTGATTAGCAGCAGTAGCGCCACCCCATAAAAAATCTTTAGGAAATTTAAACTGATTCATTTTTTTACCTCCTAATTTCTTTTTAGATGTTTTAATCCATATTTTTAATTAATGAGAATATAAACGAATCATAACGTTAACGAAGATGTTAGTAAATATGTGAATTGAATCTAGTTTCTATTCACAAAAGTAAATATTTGTTTCAGAAAAGTAACGCTGTGTTTTTTGTTTTTGTATGCTAAGATAATAAAACAGAATATATTTAAATTGGAACTAGCTATAAAAGGAGAACTATATAAAATGTTTTCAAATGATCAAATCGCATCTTTCAATGAGTTAGAGTTATCTTTATATAATTACATTTCACAAAATATGGAAAAAGTCGCATATATGCGTATACGTGAAATTGCAGATGAAACCCATGTTTCAACTTCAACAATTTTACGTTTTTGTAGGAAACTAAATTGCGACGGCTTTTCTGAATTTAAAGTAAAGTTAAAAATGTATTTGGAAGAGGAGAAACGGACCTTTGTAAAAAGCGCTCAACATACGCTAGTGGAATTTTTTGAGAGATCTTTAAAAGGTGATTTAGAAAATAAAGTGAAAGAGGCTGCTATTGAAATAAACAAAGCCGAAAATGTAATTTTTATTGGGATAGGTAGCTCAGGTATTCTCGCTGAATATGGTTCAAGGTACTTTTCAAGTTTAGGGAAATTTTCACTTTACATAAAAGACCCACATTTTCCGATTCATTCTAAATTAACAAAAAATAGTATAGCAATTGCTTTGTCAGTCTCTGGAGAAACTGTTTTCACAGTAAATCATCTGAATTTGCTTAAACAAGAAGGTTGTAAAATTATTAGTATTACGAACAACAAATTATCGACAATTGCCAAAATTTCTGATTTAAATATTCCCTATTATGTAACAGAAGAGTATTTTGAAGAGGCAAATATTACTACTCAAGTACCTGTGGTCTATATAATTGAATCAATAGCGCGCGAAATTTATCGAATTAATCAATAAGTCAAATGGTCTATGAATATTTTTACTAATTATAAGAAGGGATTTCTCGTAATGTGAGGAACTTTATTTATTCTGATAAAGAGTAAAGGAGTATTAATATTCATGAAATTAATCGATCCAACATTACATAAGGATTGGGTAACACCACATTCAACAAAGTGGTATGAACAAATAGGCAAATTATATGGGGAATATAAATATCCTTGGAATTCAACAATTACAGAGCCAAATGGGGAGTTAATTTTTAATAATGAAGTATTTGAAATAATAAATAACAAAACTGTATTAGATGTAGGGTGTGGTCATGGAGAATTCACTATTAAATGTAGTGAAAAAGCAAAAGAAATTGTAGGATTTGATCTTACAAATGATTTTATTAAAAGTGGTAATGAATCAAAAAAACTAAATGTGTCTTTTATTGTTGGCAGCACAAAAAATGGATTGCCATTTGAAACAGGACAATTTGACTGTGCTTATAACAGAAAGGGACCGACTTCAGCTTATCAAGAACTTAAAAGAGTAGTAAAAAAAGGAAGCAAGATCATTGGACTTCATCCTGGTGATGATTTAGGAATTGAATTGCCTAAATTATTTCCTAATCTTTTTGAATCAATTAATAGTGAGAAATCTATTTTAAAAACGATAAGACAAAGAGTTGAATTAAGTAAGTTTGAAAGTGTAGAAATACAAGTTATTAATAGTTTTGAATTTTTACATACGCCACTGGATGTTTTAATACTAAGATGCTTCGGCCAAAAACAATCGCTAATTAAAGATATAATAGAAAATAATTTCTTAGAAGTAAAACGAATATTTGAACAAAATGCAACTAATGAAGGATTGCCGATTACTTTTTCGCGCTACATCCTTAGAGCGCAGGTTTAATTTTATTTAAGAGGATAAAGATATCCTCTTTTTTTTGAGTTTTAAACTATAAAAATATCTATCTTTATTCCATGTTTTTCTATGTAAAAAATTACCATTTATTTTATAGACATATAAACTAATCAAATTTTAATGTAAAAACATAAATTATATTGGTATGGAAAATGGACAAGAATTTATTACCAAATCGGTTTTCTAGTAAGAAAAGGTGATAATTTGGGAAAAGACAACAAAGAAAATAAAAAATCTTGTAATTGTAAAGATTGCAAATGTAAGTGTAAGAACTGTGAGTGTAATGAATGTAAGAAATGCAAATGTAAGGACAGTAAATGTAAGAATTGTAAGAGCTGTAAATGTAAAGATTCAAAGAAATGTTGCTGTTGTGATAAATGTTGTAGAGGACCTAGAGGTAAGAGAGGTAAAACTGGTCCACAAGGGCTAACTGGAGTAACCGGGGCTGCCGGATCAACTGGTCCGACTGGAGAAAGAGGAGTAACAGGTTCGACGGGCTCAACCGGAGTAACCGGAGCGAATGGTGTAACAGGAGAAGGAGGAGTAACAGGTCCGACCGGCACAACCGGAGCGAATGGTGTAACAGGAGAAAGAGGAGTAACAGGTCCGACCGGCATAACCGGAGCGACTGGTGTAACAGGAGAAAGAGGAATAACAGGTTCGATGGGCCCAACCGGAGCGAATGGTGTAACAGGAGAAAGAGGAGTAACAGGTTCGACCGGTTCAACCGGAGCGAATGGTGTAACAGGAGAAAGAGGAGTAACAGGTTTGACCGGTTCAACCGGAGCGAATGGTGTAACAGGAGAAAGAGGAATAGCAGGTTTGACTGGCACAACCGGGGTAGCCGGGGCAACAGGTGTGACGGGAGCAACAGGGGTAACAGGAGCAACGGGAACGACAGGAGCAACAGGGGTAACAGGAATAACAGGCCCAACCGGAGCAACAGGTCCAACAGGTCCAACAGGTCAAAGACCAACTCTAACATTTGCAGAAAACGCAGGATCGATTGCTGTATTCCCACCACTTAATACAGAAGTAACAATTGTAAGTATCACTCAGGCTGTACTCGCAAATCAGCAGCTTAAAATTGACTATGCAACAGCAATCGAGTTAGTGGTTACTGCAAACTGGTCAGTTACATTTGAGTTGAGACTTTATAGGGATGCAACTTTAATAGACACTAGAGTATTTAATAGTAGCCAGCCGACAGCTGGTACTCACCGATATCAATTTGCAAGTACTCAAGTTAATATAGCACCGGCAAATGCAACTTCAACCTATAGTCTTAGAGTAATATTTACTGCAATTTCGAATGTTACTTCAGCATCGGCAATTAATAGAGATATGAATATAATCACATTTACACCTTAAGAGTTAGAGTTAAATTAATAGATTAATATTTCCCCTTATAATAGACAGTTTAAAATGTTAACGCTGTTTATTAGAAGGGGCTTTTTTAATTTGAGATAAGGGCAAATGGATGAATAAAGAGCCTAATCTTCAACTAAAAACATTTTATTTTTTTTCACATACTTTAATAAAAAAAGAAAAATAAGGATGTGGAGAATTTGAATCGCTTTAATGGCCGTAAAGTCGAACAGTTACGATTTGATATTGAATTTAGAAGCCAATTTACTTTTATAGTAAATGATGAAACTTTCAGTTGTGTTTTAAAAGATATTGCTAACGATTCAGTAAATATTGTTGGAATTTTACTGACAAAAAGTGGTGAAAATAATAATTTCGTTAGACTTGTACCTGGTACAACAGAATCGCAAAATAAACATGATCTAAAAGTAGTTAAAGAAGTACTTGAATCATTTAATGTTAAATTTAAAGAAGAAACTATATTCGCTCTATTAAATATTCCCCCTAGTATTCCAGGAGTATTTAGTAAAATTTACGGTAGTTTATGGTGTAAAGTTGGTGTGAAATCATTTTTTATAGGAGAAAAAGATAGTCTTTTTTTAACCGTTTCAAATATAAAGAAAGCAACGGACATTTTAAAGAATGATTACTTGATACAATGCGATAATCATTGTGAATAGCCTTGTTCTAGATTTCTATAGTTTTAAAATAGTTGACTTAAATAAAGCTTAATCTTCATTTTTGTATAGTATATTTCTGCAATAATATGTTAGCTAATTCTATTCCATCTTCTGTTAAGTAAACTGATTTAGCACGATTACTAAAAATAATGAGATTATTATTCGATAATTTATTTAATGTATCGAATGGATAGCCTTTCCAACTTCTGAGTGAAGTTTCACCTAATACTGTGTTTTCTTCAAATGCTGTTAAATATAATAACAATAAAGTTAATTCATCGATTAGTTCTTTCATTTAAAATAATTCCTTTCTAAATTATATTAAATAAATAAGGAAATAAGAGGAAACCTTTTTAAATATAAGCTTTCCTCTTATTTATAATTAATAAACTATAAATTAGTACCCCATATTCGCGGTGAAAATAATAGCGTAATTTAATCATTTATAATTGGCATCCGATCTCTATGACCACAAACGGGACATTTAACTAGCCGTTCATATACTTTACCGGTTTTAAATGCTAAAGCAAAATTTAATTTAGATAATTTAAAGCGACTGCTACAACGAGGACAAACAAAATGAGTATTTCTTGTGCGAATTTCTGAATATTTATAGACAAACACGAATGCTAAAATTAATATAAGAATCGATTGAAAAAGACCAGCAATAAATTGATTCATATTGCAATCCCACTTTCTTTTTTATAGATAAGACCATAAAAAATTATTTTTGTTTGATAATTAAAGAACCTAAAATAAACTTAAAAAAGAAAAATAAAAAATGAGGGAAATACCAAAAATAGGAAACAATAGAAACTAAGTACAAAATACATGAATAAAGATTGAACTAAATACGAAAGGAGAAATTTATGAATTTAAAATTCTTGTTTATATTAAATGATTATCTACCTACAGAACCGGCTTATGTTGCCAATACTGGAAAATATATAGATGGTTCATTAAATATTTATTTAAATGAAACTTTATTTTTTCATGATCCGAATTTAAATCTTACTGAGTTTTCGAGTCAATTAAGTGAATGGGTTCAAAAGGTAGAAAATGGATCAAGAGATAACATGAATTATGAATCGATTAATCGAAATGAAGATCTTATGAATTTCCTATATAAAGGAGATGACAAGTGGGGGATTTATTCGGTGTGGCAAATGTTTGAACCGACAGAATATATTAATACAGAGGTATTAGTTGAGTCTGTAAATAGATTTCTTACTGCGTTAAATGATGGACTTATTGAAATCAATTATGATTATACGCTTGATAAATATAATCAGTAATTTTTATTATTAATCAATGTTGTTTTACTAAAAAGAGTTGCAAGAGTAACTCTTTTTTTAGTGCATATAGGGAAATTTTACTAATAAAAATTTGATTTCATATCCGTAATATATCTTTTTAATTATTATCTAATGGTTTAAAAGGAGTAATGGGTAAGATGTTGAATTTTATTAGAAAATCGTAAACAAAATGGAGGATTAATGAGAAAACTTCTAATCGTTTTTTTTAGTTGTATATTCCTATTTGGCTGTTCTATGAAATCAAATACTGAGAGTAAAACTAGTAAAGTTGTAGGTATTATTGGAGTTACTTCTGTAGATACAATTATTTATTCGGCGGATCAAGACTATAATTTAATTAAGAAAATCGAAAAAGGTTTTAATTTAAAGAACAATGTGGATAAACAAATGGAATCCACAGATTTAAGACTCACTTTTCTTGAGAAAGATGGTAAAAAAGAGGAATTTGAAATAAATTACAATCAAGGTATGTATTTTCAAAATGGTAACGGATATAAACTTGATTCAAAGTTAACCAAACTATTGCAGGAACAGTTTGGGAATTAAACAATAAAGAAGAGGGTTACGAAGTTCATCTATACCGCCCAGATACAGTAAAAGTATCAAAGTTTCATTAATAAAACTTCTATTTTCTAACTTTGATGGTCAAGATAATTGCTATGGACTAAATTATTTTTAAGCAGAGAATGAAATGATTAATATGCTTGGTCAAGTTATGGTATATGTAAACAATCAAGAGGAAGCAGTGAACTTTTGGACTGAGAAAGTAGGCTTTAGTATTATTTCAGATAATAATAGTGGTCAAGGAATGAGATGGATTGAAGTTGCACCTTCAAAAAACGCTGAAACAAGTATTGTACTTCATAATAGAGAATTAATTTCTAAAATGCAGCCATCTCTTAATTTAGGTACACCTTCTTTAATGTTTTTTACAAATAAACTTGATGAAATGTATAGTGATTTAACAAACAAAAAAGTAACTGTTGGTGAAATTGTTGAAATGCCAAATGGTAGAGTGTTTAACTTTGCTGATGATGAACAAAATTATTTTACTGTAATGGAAAAAAAGTAAAAGATTTACGTAATAAATTAAAGCACAGGGTAAAATTTTACCTTGTGTTTTTTTATGAATTTTATTTAAAAAATCACTTTTACCATGAAGATAAAAGTGATGTGTACCTGTTTGCCAATGCCCCCAAGAAAACAAGGTTAATACAGGGTATGTTAGGAAATGGGATTAGTTCGTTTTTCTCATATGGTAATAATTTCCTTATTGGTTAAACAAAGAAATTTATAGATTGAGGATAATCTTGGAGAGTAATTGAGATTTTTATTTTTATAAAGTAAGTAACTAATTTTCTAAGTTATCTGTTAAAATAATTCGTAAGATTAATCATAAAAGGAGAAATCAACTTATGATGAAAGTATTTTCCAAAAAAATCGTACTAATAGTCACTTCATTGATGATTTTACTAATGATAAGTGGAGCGTTAATTTCTTTAACTTATATCCCTTTAAAAGTTAAAGAAAATCAAGAGAAAATGAAATTAATAGAAAGTCATTAATATATCTTAAAAGAAGACAAATTATTTTTACTAAAAAGCTCTGAATAAGGGCTTTTTGTACTTTCGAAATTAAAATCATTTAAATTTATGCTACTACACATTTTGAATATGAATCTGGAGGGTATTTTTAATGAGTCAAAAAAGAATAAGAGATTATGGTGTTAATATTGGGTACCTAGAAACAGGAAAACTAAATTCTATTACGGATGTTGAAGGGGTTACAGTAGGTCATGTAACGATTAGCGATCAAGACATTCAAACTGGTGTTACAGCAATATTTCCTCATCAAGGTAATCTATTTAAGGATAAGTTAATCGCGTCGTCGCATGTTATTAATGGGTTTGGTAAGTCGATGGGCACGATTCAGATCAATGAGTTAGGAACGATCGAAACGCCAATTATTTTAACAAATACTCTAAGCATTGGGACAGCTGCAGACGCTTTAATTGAATATATGTTAGAACATAATCCAGAAATAGGTCGTACGACAGGTACTGTTAATCCAGTAATTTGCGAGTGTAATGATATGCTTTTAAATGATGTACGAGCTAGATTTATATCAAAAGACCATGTTTTTCAAGCATTAAGTAACGCTTCTTCAGATGTGAAAGAAGGAACTGTTGGAGCAGGAACTGGAATGCTTTGCTATTCATTAAAAGGCGGGATTGGAACTGCTTCTCGAGTGATGAAGATGGAACATGGTACATATACAATGGGTGTTTTAGTCTTATCTAACTTTGGGATTTTAAGCGATTTAAAAGTAAATGGAAAACCTGTTGGAGCAGAATTGCGAGATTATATCTTAAAAGAACGAGACGAACAAGATAAGGGTTCAATCATTATGATTGTTGCAACGGACCTGCCCGTATCTGAAAGGCAGCTAAATCGTATCATTAAAAGAACAATTACGGGTTTATCAAGAACGGGCTCAATTATTACAACAGGAAGTGGTGAAGTCGTCATTGGTTTTTCAACTGCTACAAAAATACCTCATGAAAAAACAGCGCAATGCATTACGATTCCGACTATACATGAAGAAGATATTGATCTCGCATTTAGAGCAGTAGGCGAAGCAACAGAAGAAGCGGTTTTAAACTCTTTAGTAACTGCAACACATATTGTTGGAAGAGATGGAAATGAAAGACCAGCTTTTAAAGATTTAATAGAAAAGTACAATGTTAACTTAATATAGATTATGGAATTCAAAAATCTAACTAGAAAGAAGAGACTTCTAGTTCTAATTCCGAAATAAATTTCATAAAATACTCTTAATCTTAAAGTTGGACAAGCATTAAGTTAGGAGGCTGCTATGAAAAAAATTGTATTTTTTGTTTCTACATTTGTAATTTGTTTAGGTGTTAGTTTTTTAGCTTTTGATCAAATTGGATTAAAAAAGACTAATGTTACACTAAAGGAACGCATTCAGAATGCAACTCAAAATGAAGCAATTGCCGATAAAAATATAAATATATTGAAGCTACCTTTGCCAAATTTAGATCAAAGAAAATATAGTGTGAAAAAATTACCGATCAATGGCAGCCAAATAGAAATAAAAAAATTAAATAATAAATAACTTCGAAAATTCATAAAAAATGACAGATCTAATTGTATATTAAAGGGCTGTCATTTTCTAGTTCCGGCTGAAAAAGAATCCGTTTAAATAAAAAACTCTAAAACGGTCTATAGGGAAAACAAAATTAAGTGGAACATTATAGATGTTATAATTCATTTTTTTATATTTATTAACGATTTTAATATACCAAGCAACTATAGTAATTGTTTTTTCGTAAATTAAAGATATTAAGAGCAAATTTTAGATAGTTAGTTTTATATGCATAGTTTATAAGTTGATTTACAATCTCAATTGACTTACAAACTGATTGATAAACTGTTATGTTACTCTAAGTAAAGGATATTTAGGGTTTTATCGTAAACTTTTTTGATGAATTAGTTGATTGGAATGGAGGGATGCTCGACTCCTATGGGATATGCGGGAAGGCTAAAGACCCCGCAGGCTNNAAGATTGTTTTTCAACAGCGTTAGCATTGATAATCAGCTCAATGCTATTTTTGTATTTTTTATTCTATCAATATTGTTTTTTCTTCCAGCATTAAATATGAAAGTAATCGATTAGTTATTTTTATTAAAAAAAAGTAGGACAATAACAAAACAAATAGAATAATTATTTAAAAGGAATAAAGAGTGTCATGGAGGGTAAATAATGAAAATTGGTTTTCTTATTATTGATATGCAAAAAATATTTTTAGAGGATAAAAAAGAATCATTGAATGTCGAAGGTGCTTGTGAATATATAAACTTTGTTGCTGACCGTATTCGATCTAAAAATCATCTAGTTATACATGTTCAAGATATTGAAGGAGCAGATGAACTAAATTCAGAATTACTTTCTTTCATCCCCGAAATTAAAGTTGAAGAACAAGATATTTGTGTTTCAAAAGAACATTCAAATGCATTTTGGAATACTGAGTTAGAACAGATTTTGAAAGGAAATGATGTTGAGTTAGTTATAATAGCTGGATTTGCAGCAGAACATTGTGTTCTATTTACTTATAATGGAGCTAGCGAAAGAGGATTTAAACCTGTCTTATTGCAAAATGGAATACTAAGCACAAAAAGTGATGTAATAACTCAAACGTATCGGGATCGAAACATTATTTCATACAATGTTGTACCATACATTATTTAGTATAAAAATAGATTGATAACATAAAAAGTGCTCTTATAAGTCATTGTACTTTGAGCACTATTTTTTATAGAAGAATAAAACAAAGAAACCACAAGGTAAAATGATTGATCTTGTGGTTCTAATCTTATCTATTGGGAATTTAGACAAACTTTCTCATATTCTTCTAATGAATACGGATTAATTCATAAATATCAGAGTCAAATCGAACTCTTGTATGCTTGGATTCATTTCGTTCAATTTCTTCTATTTCTTCTCGTAACTCTCCAAACCACCAAAATTTGATTTCAGTTAAAAAATTAGTAAGCATCTTATTCCCCCTAGTTTGAATAATGCCTTAACACTATTAGATTATAAATCTATTTTTTTAAGCTAAGATTAATCTGATGTAAAGGTTAGCAAAGTTTTTATGTAGTGAAAGAAGATTTATCAATTTGCTTAATTAAATAAGTGAATATATTAATTTGTAACCGTTTTAGAATTAATTTTAAATAAAGTTGAATTTGTTTAAAGGAAAATTATGGATGGATGTAGAATACTAATCTATACCTCAAAGATTTATCCTTTATGAATAAATCCCAAAAAGGAGTTGGTAGGCATGTCTAAATTTAGATTAATTCCTTACAAGCTGGAAGAAGTTAAAGGTAGTACAAATGAAGTACCACCTGGAGTTCGTTTAATTGAAGCTAAATCTATTTGGGACAAAGGGTGTCAAGGGGAAGACGTGGTTGTAGCAGTTATTGATACTGGCTGTCAGACTGACCACCCTGAATTACAAGAGCGAATTATTGGTGGATATAATTTTACTGAAGATTACGGTGGGGATCCTAACGTATTCTTAGATAATAACGGTCACGGTACACATGTATGTGGAACGATTGCAGCTTCTGAAAATGGAGAAGGTGTTGTAGGAGTAGCTCCAAAAGCTAAACTTCTCGTTTTAAAAGTACTAACTGGTGCTGGGGAAGGTAGCATTGAATCAATTGTACAAGCGATTGATTATGCGACGAATTGGAAAGGCTCTAATGGAGAAACTGTTCGAGTGATTTCAATGTCATTAGGTGGCCCAAAGGATGATTCTTCGTTACATGAAGCGATTCAAAGAGCGGTTGAACAAAATATAGCCGTTGTATGCGCAGCTGGTAACGAAGGTGATGGGGAGGGCTCAACCAATGAATATAGCTATCCAGGGGCTTACGATGAAGTTATAGAAGTAGGTTCCGTAAGTCTTCAAAAACGGCTATCAAATTTTAGTAATACAAATAACGAAATTGATTTAGTTGCGCCGGGAGAAAAGATTCTTTCGACGTATCCGACAAATCAATATGCTGTTCTTTCTGGTACATCAATGGCAACACCACATGTATCAGGGGCAATTGCATTATTAATTCAACAGTTTGAGTCTGAGAATAATGAGAAAATCACTGAACCAGATTTGTTCGAACTGCTAATAAGTCATACAGTACCAATCGGATACAGTACGTTTGAGGAAGGCCATGGACTTTTAAATCTAGGCGTAAATATACCCTCAAAATCTCCGAATGTAATAAAATAATAGGTAAAGTCCCGGGTAGTGTTGCTAGACTATTCGGGACTTTTTTGATGAATAGAAAAAAGTTAAAATTAATAGAGGTGAAATAATGTTTAAAAATCAAATAACTGAACTTTTAAATATAGAATATCCAATTATTCAGGCTCCGATGGCTGGGGGAATCACTACTTCAGATTTTGTAGCTGAAGTATCAAATTGTGGAGCTTTAGGTACAATCGGAGCAGGCTATATGACTCCATCACAAATACGTGAACAAATTAGAGAAATAAAAACGTTAACGAATAAAAATTTTGGAATTAATTTATTTGTCCCAAATGATTTTATTGTAAACGAAAATGAAATTTCAAAATCCAATGATTTATTACAACCTTTCAATGAGGATTTAAATATAAAACAAAATGATCGTATACAAGTTCAAAATTTTAATTCTTTCAATGATGCATTTCACGAACAAATAAAAGTGATCATTGAAGAAGGTGTTCCGATTTGTTCATTTACATTCGGTATACCTTCAAAGGAAATGATAAAAGAGTTAAAACTTCATAATATTATTTTGATTGGAACAGCAACTACTGTAAATGAAGCAATTGAAATTGAGAAGTCAGGAATGGATCTAATTGTCGTACAAGGTAGTGAAGCAGGTGGACATCGGGGTAATTTCTTAAACGATCATGAGGAAAGTTTAATTGGATTAATGTCGCTAATACCTCAAGTAGTTGATCAGGTTAGTATTCCAGTAATTGCAGCAGGTGGAATTATGGACGGAAGAGGCTTAATGGCGTCTCTTTGTTTAGGGGCGAAAGCTGTTCAAATGGGTACAGCTTTTCTAACCTGTATTGAAAGTGGGGCACATGAAGTACATAAGAATGCTATTCTAAATTCTACTGAAGACCAGTTAGTTTTGACCTGTGCATTTTCAGGGAAATGGGCAAGAGGAATCGAAAATAAGTTTATTAAGGAAATGAAAAAATACGAAGCTGAATTACCACAGTTTCCCGTTCAAAATACGATTACCCAAACGATGAGAAAAGCATCCTCTGTACAAAATAATAAAGAGTTTATGTCACTCTGGTCGGGACAAAGTCCTAGATTAGCTAAAAAGGAATCGGTAGAAAACTTAATAAATGAAATAATGGATGAAGCTAAAAAACTAATTCAAGGTATTGGAAAAAATTGAATTGAATGCTATGAAAATTAGTTGGTACTAATATTTTAGATTAGGAGGCTTTATGAATTATTGTGAAGGTATGAGAGAAAAGATTGGAAATGCCCCTTTAATTATTGTACGTCCAAGCGTTGCTATCCTAAATTCTGAAGGTGAAATCTTACTTCATCAATACGGAGGAGGCAATTGGGGGATACCAGGTGGGATTTTACAATTAAATGAATCGGTTGAAGAATGTATTAAGCGAACTGTTCTCGAAGAGCTCGGACTTAAGGTAAATTCTTTATCATTAATTGGTGTATATTCCGGAGCAGAATTTATAAATAAAGTTGAGGGAAGTGGAGACGAATATCATACAGTAGCAATTGGTTATATTTGTACAGATTTCGAAAATGAAATTTGTCCAGATCAAAATCAATCAATTAAAGCGGAATTCTTTCATTTAAGTCAATTGCCTGAGGATATTGATCCTTTTATAAAAAGTCAGTTGAAAAAATTAAAATTTTAGCCAAGAAAAAAAGGTTCTAATAGGTTTATTTGAAAACCTATATTGAGAACCTTTTTTTTTAGAGGTAAATAATTTATTCTTTTGTTACTTTAAAAGCATACGATCAATATACGATTTAATAGCTTCAATATTACCAGATACTTGTTCTTCTCTTTGTTCATCTTTTTTTATTTTATCTAATGATTTTTCTAGAATCGTTTTTGCTTCCGATTGAGGGATTACAACTACACCATCTGCATCACCAACAATGATATCACCTGGGTTAACTGATGTACCTCCACAAGATATTGGAATATTAATATCACCTACTCCAATTTTTCCACTTGCAGCTACGGTAGTTCCTTTACAGAATACCGGGAAATTTAATTTTTTAATACCACTTATATCTCGGATTACCCCATCAACAACTATTGCATTAACACCCATTGTTTGTGCCATTCCAACAACAAAGTCTCCTGCAATTGCCCGGTATCGATCCCCTTTTGCATCGATTACGATGACATCTCCTGGATTTGCTTCACGAATTGCCTTTAATACAGCCAAGTTATCACCAACAGGGATTTTAACAGTCAATGCTCTTCCTGCAAATCGATATTCTTCTTTTAAAGGCTTTATGGATGGATCCATATTATTTAGACCATCCATTACATCTGAAATACAAGTTGTTGGTATATTTTTAAATTGATTAAAAATAATAATCGCTCCCTTATAAATCATTTATTTAATGAAATTATATAAATAATTTGCTCTCGTGAGAATTTCGAAAAAATTATTAAGCTTGATAAAAAATAATTATTGAATTAAGAAAGGTTGCAATAAATTAATATCGAATAAAATAAGTTGATAATAAAAAATAGAGTAATCTTTAAACATCTTGAATTTAAACATCATGTAAATAAGGATCTGATTGAAGTGAAAATCAAGATACTATCATACACATTTTATAAAGAAAATACATTCCATTAAGTTTCACTACATTATTAATATTTTACATTAGGCTATTTTTAGACCAGCCCTAATTAAATTAAGAGTATGCTTAAGAATGTAACATGATTGACTTCATTTTTTAATATATAGAGATATCCTTGTATAGTAACCTTTAATTAAGGAGTTGAGGTGCTTGAGAAACAAAACTAAATACGTCTATTTAACACACAAGGTTCAAATAGAATCTACTGAAAAACTGGAAAAGCTATCCCAACTTACAGGGAAAACTAGTGCAGAATTAATCGAAAAAATGATAGAAGAAATGTATGACCTACATATAAATTCAAAAGAAAATGAAGAAAATCTTAATGAAGTTCTTAACGATGAAAATTTATTTGAAGATATTACAGATCAAGAAATAAGAGATGCAGAGCAAAGATGGCGAAACTCCAAACAAGGTATTAAAGATTTTAGTCAAAGAATGGAAGATTGGAAGACAGAAGAAAAAAGGAAAAATGCTGAGAAAGCAAAAGAATATAAAAAGAAAATAGTTGATTGGGCTAGAGTTTGGGAAGAGTATTTAAGAAATTACTCTACTTCAATCAAAAAAAATAAAAAACATAATTTCAAGTATTTCAATCCGAATGATAGTGCTGAAGTTTGGAAAAAGCAGATGAGGGAATATACAAAACTTTGGCATCCTGATTATGCACCAGACCATGGGAATCCTCAAAAGTTTGGTGAAATGAAAGCTGAATATGATATTTTAAAAGGAAAAATTCCAACTGAAGAATATAGTTTATAAATATATCGGTAATACATATATAGATTGTAAGTATAGTTCGATTTGTAATAATAGTAAAAAGTAGTGGAACTACTATCGTTCCACTACTCATTTAACCTACTGTATTTAATCTTCTTTCGCACTATCCTCAGCAATTACTCTTAGTTCTTGATAAAAAATGTCATGATTACATTCTGGATTTTCAGCTTGTTTATACTTGTCTACAATTTCAAGTAATTCACCAGTATCACCTTTTGCATTGATAATTTCTAATATTTGATTCATATCATCAGTGTATTCATCTTCTTTTTTCATTACAGTTCCTCCTTCACATTTAGATGTTAATTATTATTTACTAGCTTTATGAAAAAAATAGATCGATTTTTGAAATAGATAGACATCTAATGAAAGATTGAAGCTAGAAATTCTTACAAACCCCACCATTTTAATAAAGTGTTGTTCTTGGCCGGGCATTTCATTTTAAATTAACATTTAAATTTGAATTTTCTAGCGGAATAGTATAATTTGGATATAAATTATGATTACGAAAATACTATGGATTACCTATATACTGGAATAGAAGTAGTCAAGTCTTATTCATAAATGATTAGAAAATGGTGGGGGATTAAAAATGAACTTTAACTTTAATGAAGAACATAATAGAAAAAATACAAATAGTACAAAGTGGGACTCAGTTGATCGAGTATTTGGATGTACGGATGTACTACCTTTATGGGTTGCCGATATGGATTTTGCATGTGCACCCGGGATTGTAGAGGCTATAACGAAACGCGCTCAACATCCTATTTATGGTTATGGACATATACCTGAAGAATTTTTTGATTCAGCAATGAATTGGGCAAGTAAACGTTATAATACATCGATTAAAAGAGAATGGTTAACAAATATACCTGGTGTGGTTCCAGCATTAAATTTAGCCATTGATGCTTTCACAAAACCTGGTGATGAAATCATCATTCAGCCACCAGTTTACTTTCCATTTTTTAGTACAATTAGAAATAATGGAAGAAACATCGTTGAAAATTCTTTAATTGAAGAAGATGGTTATTATTATATGGATTTAGAAGATCTAGAAAATAAAATTTCTTCTAAAACTAAAATGATTATTCTATGTAGCCCTGCAAATCCTGTTGGAAGAGTCTGGACGAAAGAGGAATTATCAGGTTTATTTGAAATATGTAAAAGGAATAAAATTGTTGTAATAGCTGATGAAATTCATGCTGATTTAGTCTACAAGAAAGGTAGTCACATACCTTTTTATTCATTAAGTGAAGATGCAGAAAATATGAGTATTACATTTATGTCGCCAAGCAAAACATTCAATATTGCAGGCTTATTTTCGTCACTTGCTGTTATTCCAAATCAAGATTTATTTACAGAGTTTTCTCATGCAATTGCTCGTTCAAGTTTAGAAAACTTAAATATTTTCGGAATTGAAGCAGTTATAGCAGCTTATAACGAAGGTGAAAAATGGCTTGATGAATTATTGATTTATTTAAAAGGAAACGCGGAGTTTATACATAATTACTTAAAAACAAATATTCCAGAAGTAAAAATGAGAGTGACAGAAGCGACGTACTTAGGGTGGCTTGATTTTAGAGGTTTAGGCTTAAGAGGTACCCAATTAAACGAATTTATGATTAATGATGCTAAATTAGGTTTAAATGAAGGTCGGGGTTTTGGAATAAATGGTGATGGTTTTATGAGATTGAATTACGCATGTACACGTAAAACATTAGAAGAAGCTATGACACGATTAGAGAAAGCTGTAAAAGCTAGTAAGAAATAGATAAGGAGAGAGCATTTATGACGTTAAAAATAACACCATGTATTGTTATGAGTGGGAATGCTAAAGAAGCAGTTTATTTTTATGAAAAAGAACTTGAAGCAGAAGTTGTAAATATACAAACTTACGGTGATATGCCAATACCTTGTCCAGAAGCATTAAAAAATAGTGTTGCAAATGCAATTTTAAAAATCGGAGAAAGTGACCTTATGTTATTCGATGCCCCGATTCAATCGAATCCGAATATAGACAATGATTTTCAACAAAATGCACCTAATTATCAAAATAGAAAAGTAGAAGTCACCATTAATATTTCAATTGATAGCGTGGAAAAAACAAAGCGCATTTTTAATTCATTACAACAAGATGGCAATGTTATTGCCCCGTTAGAAGCAGTACCATTTAGTCCCGCATTCGGAACAGTTACAGACAAGTTCGGCGTTACATTCATATTGATCACGCAAAAGTAAAATACAAATAATTTATTAGTTTGATTGCAAAAATGGGGAGATTAGATGGATAAAATAAATGTTGAATTAGTAAAACAATTAATTAAAGAACAATTTCCAATTTGGACTCCATTAGAAATAAAGCCTGTAGAATTAAGTGGAAACGATAACAGGACGTTCCATTTAGGGGATAAGATGAGTGTAAGATTACCAAGCGCAGAATGCTATGTTCCTCAGGTTGAAAAAGAGCTTAAATGGTTACCCATTTTAGCGAATAAACTAAGTTTACAAATTTCAAAACCATTAGCAAAAGGAAGTCCTAGTAATGACTATCCTTGGCCATGGACAATCAACGAATGGATTGACGGAGAATCTTTAAGCAAAGAAAATATAAGTGATTTAAGTCAATTTGCAAAAGATTTAGGTCACTTTTTAAAAGAATTCCAGTCAATTGATGCTAATGGAGGACCGATTGCAGGAAAGCATAATTTCTTTAGGGGTGGAAACTTAGCTGTTTACGATCAAGAAACTAGGGATTCAATAGAACAAACAAAAGAGTTTTTTAACAAAGATTTACTATCAGAAATTTGGGAAACAGCACTCAGTTCCAAATGGGAGTATGAACCAGTATGGGTGCATGGCGATATTGCGCCTGGAAACTTACTTGTTAAAAATGGAAAGCTATGTGCGGTCATTGATTTTGGAATACTAGGAGTAGGTGATCCTTCATGTGATGCAGCAATGGCATGGACATTTTTTGATACTGATAGTAGAAACGTTTTTAAAAAGGTTTTAAACTTTGATGAAAATACTTGGAATAGAGCGAGAGGCTGGGCTCTATGGAAGGCTTTAATTACATTTAATGCAAATAAAGATTATTCTACAACGATAAGAGAAGAATCATTTAATACGATAAATGTCATCATGAATGATTTTAAATCTTAAATGGATGAAATATTTACGAGTTGCTTTAATAGCGACTCGTTTTTTTATCTTGGTACTTCAGTGAGTGTGCAATTAAAATAGCTCAAACTGCAGGTAAATCAATGTAAGTGCAAATGAAATAGTTAAAACTGCAAATTAAATTTTGTAATCTGCAAATAAGCTACCTATCATGAATAAATAGAATGAAAACCACAAAAATTAATAGAAATAATAATAACAATGACTTGAAAAATCGATTAAAACATGCAATTTACTGTAAAAATAGCTTAGAGAAGACGAAAAGTCCTTCTCTATTTTTATGGTAAAAATGTCAAAGGTGAGCATACGTGAATGATCTATAATAAAAAACATGAAAGTATTGAATCTTGTTCATACTAATGTTGGGGTGAAATACAACTATGATCCAAAATTTACTAGCTAGTTTTTTATTAATGACGCAATCAGTTGAACTTCCTGACAGCTTAACTGTTATTCAACAGGGCCATCCGATTGCCGTAATTAATCGTGAAGATTTTACCATGTCACTTCCAGGGACACCATTGATAAACGATAAAAAGTTTAATCAATTTATTGAAAAACTTGATCAACAAATTTACCGAAACCCTATAAATGCGACAATCAATGAACAAGGTAGGATTGTACCAGGACAGGTAGGATACAGACTTTATAAAAAAGAGTTTAGGGATAAATTTACTACATATTTTTATAGTAATGGACCTTTTAAAATTGAAGTACCAGAGTTAGATATTTATCCTAAAGTCGATAGTGAATTATTAGCTCATATAAGGATTCAACAAATTGGACAATATGTAACCTACTTTAATTCGAATAATAAAAGTCGGGTGCATAATATTTCACTTGCAGCAAAAGCAATTGATAATTACGTAGTTTTCCCAAATGAAGTTTTTTCTTTTAATAAGGTAGTAGGAGAGAGAAGTGGAGCAAAGGGATACAAACGTGCACCGATCATTGTAAGGGGTGAATTGTCTGAAGGAGTAGGAGGAGGTATATGTCAAGTGTCCTCTACTCTATTTAATGCAGTAGATCGCGCTGGTCTAAAAATTATTGAAAGATATACCCATAGTAGACGAGTTCCATATGTACCAGCTGGACGTGATGCTACTGTTAGTTGGTATGGACCAGACTTCCGTTTTCAAAATAAATATAATCAGCCAATTCTAATTCGAGCAAAACAATATGGCGGAAGTATGATTGTTACGCTTCATTCTTCAGATGTAATCAATTATGAAGTAAGAAATGTCCCTATAGCTCCAACTCGATTACCAGAAGAAATAAATACAGAAGATGACAAACATTCTTCAAATCCTTCTAGAAAAGGAAAAATAATTCCACCGCATAAGTCTGTAGGGGATTAAAAATTACTACATACTAAGTAAACCCCACAAGGGAAATTAAAAATCCTTGAGGGGTTTTTGTGTTTTTATGAAATAGAATCATTATGGATAAAAAATAATGAAAGTCTAATCTTTCAACACTAGACTTATAGAAACTAAGGATTTAGAATTATAAGAAAGATTTGAAAACAAAGGAGAATTGCATGACAAAAATAAATGTATTATTTGATTCGAAGGATATGGAACGAAATACATTACCTTATTACTACGATTACGGAAAGATCATTTCAACTATTCAAAGTCAGCTAATTGATACTTTTGGAGTAGATTTTCAAATGTATTCAGATGAAGATACTACAAATGAAATTTGGGAAATTCTAGAAGAAGATCTTAAAGAAGAATCGAGCGAAGTTCAATTAATCAGCCATATTTATAATGAGCTTGAAACAAAAACTATTTCTTCGAATCACACTGATAAAAAATTGGAACTGATCATTAAGCCAAGGGTTGAAAATGGATTGTATTATTATCCGAATTACGGAGTAGCTTTATCGAAAGCGATGATATTTGAAGCGGATAATCAATATAATAGAGACCTGATTTTTGCTAAAAATGATTCATGTCTTTCATCCTTTTTTCAATACGTACTAAAAAGAAAACGAGATTATATTAAAAATTATGTAACAGTCTATACAGATACAGATGATGGTGTAGAAACATCAATTGAAAATATTACCAAAATGGTTAGTAGAGAAGATGTATTTTTAGAAGAACCACTAAAACGAGAAATTTATCGATTAATAGATCATTTCTTTAATGAAGGTCGAGATTTCTTTAAAATATATGATATCCCATATAAACGAGGATTTTTATTATATGGAAATCCAGGAAATGGAAAAACAACATTAGTAAAATCAATTGCAAGTAGTATTAACGCACCTGTTGCATATTGGCAAATTACTGAATACACATCAAGTTACACAATTAAAGAGGTTTTTAGTTCAGTGTTAAAATTAACGCCAATGGTACTAGTTATCGAGGATATTGACAGTATGCCTCCTTCGGTTCGCTCAGTATTCCTAAACACAATCGATGGGGCAACTTCTAAAGAAGGTTTATTTTTAATTGGAACGACTAATTATCCTGAGAAAATCGATCCAGCTTTAATGAACCGCTCCGGTAGATTTGATCGAGCATATGAAATTAAACAACCAACAAAAGAAATGCGTTCTGATTATTTACAAAAGAAAAAATTAAATCGAATTTTAAACAATGAAGAATTACAGCTACTAATCGATTCGACGAATGACTTCTCTTATGCCCAATTAAATGAGTTATATATTTCAATCATAATTGAGTGGGACTGTGAACAAAAAGTAGATATCATTCGAGTATGCGACGAAATGAGATCAAGTTTACGTAAACAAAAAAAGCAAAATTGGGAAAAGAATCAAACTATGGGATTTTCTTTTGAATAATTGAGTTTACTCATTCATCGTGACTTAGTTATGAGAAGGAAAATACAAAAATAAGCTAATATAGTTCTTCATGAGGGTGTTATGAGGAAGTAAAATACAGAAAAAGGCTAGAATAGTTCCTCATGAGGATGTTATGAGGAAGTGAAATTCAAAAATAAGCTAGTATAGCTCCTCATGAGGATGTTATGAGGAAGTAAAATGCAAAAACAAGCTAGAATAGTTCCTCATGAGGATGTTATGAGGAAGTAAAATACAAAATAACGTCAGTGTAGTTCCTCATGAGCCAGTTACGAGTAAGTTAAAATCAAAATTACGCGCTAAATCTACTCATAAACCAGTTTGGAGTAAATTAATTTCATCATTATATCTCTAAAAAGATAGAAACTCGAAAAGAGCTTCTATCTTTTTTTCTTTTTATTTAATCTTGTCTGTAAAATATGCAATCCAATTACCTTTTCAATTTCAATCCAGTCTAATGAGTGAAAGTAATACAATCAAAAAATTTTAATACTTTTAATTCCATTTTTGAATAAAGTTAAACGAGGAAATATAGCTAATTTTCAGAAAAAGTAATTGAAAAACGACATCGGTGTCGTTATAATTAAATAAAAACGACACTAGTGTCGGTTTCGAGGGGGCTAAGCAAGGTGAAGGGTCTAAGGAATAATAAAGGTTTTTTAACATTAATGGCTGCTCAAGCGATTTCAAATATTGGTGATTGGTTAAGTATTGTCGCGATCATTACGCTTGTAGGGTTAAAATGGAATGCTTCGCCAATTGAAGTGTCATTTATCATTTTATGTCTCGCTGTTCCGATGGCTTTATTAGGACCTGTTGCGGGAACGATAGCAGATCGTTTTAGTAGGAAGCAATTGATGGTTTTATCTGACATTGTCCGTGCTGGATTATTTATTTTACTTGCATTAGCAAATACGCTGTGGATGGTTTATATTTGTTTGTTTACAATTGGATTGTTTTCTGCTGTTTTTAATCCTGCGAAAAATGGTAAGTTAAAGGAACTAGTTCCGAATGAAGAAATAAAGAGCGCGATGTCAATTACAGCTATGATTGACTCAGCTACAAAAATTTTCGGACCGATTTTGAGTGGGATCCTAGTTTCGGCAGCAGGAACAACGCCAGTATTTTATATTAATTCAGTATCATTTATTATCTCTGCAATCTTAATTTTCTTGCTTCCAAAAGTTGCCCAGCAGATTAAAGAAGAAAAAGTGAAAGATAAAGCTAAATCTTCCTATAAAACTGAATTTATGGAAGGCGTTTCATTTATTAAATCTAATACTCAAATTTTAGTCGGTATGTTATTTTTAGGTTTTAGTCTCTTAATCTTGCAGTTATCAGATTCGCAAATTATAGTTTTAATAAGGGAACTTAAACATGCGTCACCAGGTTTATTTGGCTATTTAGTAACTGGTTCTGGAGTAGGAATGTTTTTTTCTAGTTTAATTTTAGCGAAAAAAACTAATTATCGTGCCTATAATTTAATGTTAATTGGGGTTTTTGGAATCGGCCTTGGTTTTGGTATGATGGCTTTATTCACACATTTTAATCTCGATTTTTCAATTGTTTGGGCACCATTATTAGGTTTGTTTGCAGGATTTGCAGCTGGCTTAGTATTTGTTCCATTCCAGGCATCTGTTCAAGTCGATACCCCAGTTGAGTTAACTGGTAGAGTATTTGGCGTAATAGGAAGTGTTACCACAACCGCAACAATTATTGGACCTATATTAGGTGGATGGCTATCAACGGTGATAGGTGTCATTCCAACATTTATTATATCTGCATCACTTTTAGTATTTGTCTCACTAATAGGATTCTTAACGAAAAATAGAGTAGAGCGGGGGAAGAAAGATGTCTCCGAAAGTCAGCAAGGAGCACCAACAGCAACGTCGAACTAAAATTTTAGAAGCAGCAAAACAAGTGTTTATCGAAAATGGGTATGAAAGAACGACTATGAAGCATGTGATGGATGCATCAAATGTAAGTAGAGGTGGATTATATCAATATTTTGCTAATAAAGAAGAAGTGTTTGAATCACTTTTATATGAGTCACTATTGAGAGTGTCTGAAGAAACTAGTAAATTATTGAATCAACATGTTGATTCATATTGGGAATTACTTTTATTAAGAATGTTCGGTGAAAGCAGAGTGCCAAATGATCGAATGGATCCTTTGGCACCAGTTACTTTAGAGTTTTTCATAACTGGTAGAAATGATGAAAGAAGAAAAAAGTATGGGAAAGAACGATATTTTTATGGTATTAAAATCTTTTCTGATGTCATAAAAGAAGGTCAAAAAAACAAAGAATTTAGTAAAAAGTATGATAGTGAAATCTTAGCAAGAATGATTGTTTCATTTATTGATGGACTTGCACTAGACTATGCAATACTCTCAGCGGAAGAAATAATGATAAAAGAACAATCGATTTTGTTTATACAATTTTTAAAATTTGCTCTCGAATTAGAATGAAAATTCGGGATGTTTTTAAATTGACATCCCGAATAAAATTATTTATTTAACATGTTCCAGGTCTTTTCACCAACAATCCCGTCCGGTGTTAGACCAATCTGTTGTTGAAATAGCTTTACGGCATTTATAGTTTGTGTCCCAAAATGACCGTCTGGCGTAATGCCTAAAAGCTGTTGAATTGTAATAACATAAATATCTGAAGCTCCTATTTTAATTACATGCCCGGGATATTTTAATGAGTGATTCAATAAATGCCCTACATTTATTTTGAAATGATTAAAAATCTCGCTATATTTTACAAATGGGTATGGACAAGGTTTTCTAGTAACATCAAAATGACGCACTATATCTTTTAGAGTTAAATTAAACATTGAACATAAATCATTTACAACCATAACTGTTCGATTGATTGTCGTATTTGAAATACGATTATCCTTTTCAACACACATTTCAACTGATATCGATAATAAATTGGCATTTGGCTTTTATGCTTCTACACCTCGAAATGGTACACCATTCACATAAGTGTATTTTTCATTTGCATGGAATGTGACCTCATTTAAAGGGATGATACAAATTGCCTCTTTAGGATCCACAAAAATATGTGCCGAAGCATAAGATGGTTTTCGCCCTTGACTAATTGCCTCCGCATTTTGCCCAGGTAAAACCTCACCAAAATATTTATAATGTCCGTAAGCAGTCGCACCTGGATTAGCAGTCCAATGAATAACGAGTTTTTTAACTCCATTTAATTTTTGACCTCATCTTGTAAATTGATTAATTAGGATGAATTTATTTTTCCAACTTGGCATGAAGCAACCTCCTTATCGATATTTTTAAGGATTTTTAGTAATGAAGCTGTTGAATTACAATGGTCACTAATAATAGATTATGAACATTAAATTTTTATCATGTTGAAAATGGCCTCAATTCAAGGTTAAAAGAAGGTATACAATTAAATTGATTGAATTCATATAAGTGAAGCAAATGTTTACTAAAAATGGTGAATGAGTTTAGGAGGTACCAAATGACAGAGGTAAAAAAAACTAAAATCAAAAATTCATTGGAATATGTATGCTTACGTTAATAATTTTGATGAATTAAATTTGCTATTTGATGAATTAAAAACAAATGGAGACATAATCGTTATTGAGCCTAAATTAAGCGAATTTGATTGGGAGTTTAGAAGGAGTTTTTGGTAAGAGACTTGGACGGTTATGTAATTGGATTCGGAACAGGGGATAAAATTGAAAACTAAGAATATGGCTATACTAATGGTGACCAAAGGAGTGATTAGATGAATTTTCGATCAAAGGAACAAATTTTAATGGAGCAGCCTTCAATAGAAAGAAAAATAGAATTTAGAGGTAATAAATACAAATTAGTTGATACAGTTCATGATGTTTCGCACGGTGGTTTTGATGATCTTACATGTTATACATACCGAAATGAAACGGAAAACGCGGATATATTGCTATATGTGCAAAAAGGAAAAATCGTAATTGTTGAACCTTAAGAATAGGATTTTAGACTGTCCTGTATATACAGGCAGTTTTTATTTGTTTTGGGACTAATATGATGACATTTAGAGATATTAAGTGAAACGGTAGATTTGAAAAAATAGGGGGCATGTGGATTGAAAAAAATTATACTTTTATTCTCAATTCTTTTCTTAACTGCTTGTTCGCATAATAACGGTGCAGTTGAATCATTAAAAAAAGAATATCCTAAAACGATAAAACAAGTAGTAGATCAATTACCTAAAGATGTACAAAAAGAACTAGTTGTACCAGAAAAGATACCGTTTAGAGCAAAGGATGTCACAATGGATGTACAAAAAAATCAAAAAAATGGAGCTATTAATGCTACCTCTTTTAATTATTCTAATGAAGAAGTAGAGGTCACAATGTTTGTCATCACTTATCATAATAAAAAACCTTCCTTCCCAGATGAACAACAACCATTAAAAACAACCAAATTAAAAGATGGTACAAAAGTTTTGATTGTTGCTGATGATGATAATACAAAAACAATTCGTTGGAAGAAAGACGGGCTTTATCATTCAATTTCACTTCTTTTTTCAGAAGAAACTGGTAAACAATACACTATTCGAGATTTAATAAAAACTGCGGATTCGATGAGTAAATAATTAAAGAGACCGCCAAACAAATGACGGTCATTTTTTTACACATTAAGAAAGTATAATTTGGCAAACGGAGAAGAAAAATCCACGTAGAGGTCAGTGCAACTACGCCCTCTGACTTCTATTAACGGCTCGCTAATCGGCGAGTTTTCTTTATGAATTTTTAACTTCATTAAGAGCTTCAGTATTTGATTTGCTAGGAGCAAAATAGCCTTCTGAATTAACTGCAGCTGGTGTAGGTTGCCCTTTATTTTTGTTCTTCTTTTTTACATGTGGATTTTGATTGTGACCCATGAATATCACCTCCAAATTTAGTATGTGCTATATTTCCAACTTACTTTCGAAATTGTTATTAACAAAAAGTGGGAAGATTGCTAGGCAATTTTCTTCTCTTTTTGGGTATGTTTTCTTGAACGGTTAAGAATTAGTAAAGCTAATATTGAAAAGAAGATGGGACCTGCAATCATCCAGATTGTTGAGTTGTAATCACCTTCAATAGCCGGTTGAATGATCGTAAAAAAGTTTGCAAATCCAACTACTAAAATAACGAGAATGCTTACAAATAAAGCAGATGAATTTGATTTTAAAATTTGGAATGGTTTATCGATTTGATCATTCCTTTTAAACATTGGATAAGCAATACCTAAAAATATATAAGGTAATGTCATTGAAACATTCGTCATTAAAGTTATTTTATTAAAAAATGATGATGCTCCTTCACCCCCAAAGGATGTTAGGACGATAATGATTGAAACAATTGCGAATTGTACCCACATTGCATTGACAGGCATACCTTTTTCATTTGTGTCTGAGAATTTTGTCGGCCATAAGTATTTTGGTGTGCCTTTAATGATGGTTTTTATTGGTGCATAAATTAATGTGAAAAAAGCACCAGTATATGCAAGAAACATTGATAAGCCAGTAATTCTTGCAAACCAAATACCAATTAGATCGGCAGTCTGTGTTGATAAATTAAAAGCTTTTCCAAGTTCTAATCCTAAATTGTACATTAGAACATATGTTATGTTCCCTAAATTTGTGGTGCTTGCACTTAAATCATTTGACCAGTTAATAAAGATCCCTACTAAAAAAATGCCTAACGAATATCCTACTGAAATAATAATTGCTGAAATTGTAATCCCCTTCGGAAAATTTCGTTCAGCGTTTTCCGTTTGATCAACTAATCCACCAATTGCTTCTAAACCGCCATATGCAAAGATTGCAAATACAACAAATGATAAGATTGCGAGGGTAGATAGATAATTTGGATTAGGTGAGTGAGCAAAAGCTGATGAAAAAATTTTGATTGGTTGAGCAAATTTTCCTCCATTAAATATAAAAATAAGGATACTGGTGATTAGCAACACAATATTTAATGAGAAAACAGTAACCCCACCAATGGTTGTTACTTTGCTAATACTTTCAATACCCTTTGAAGCGAAATATGTCACAATTAACATCCAAAGTAATGCTAATAAGCCAATCGATTGAGTTGAAGAAAGTCCAAATAATGATAGGGATTGCGTTTTGTCACTACCAAAAATAAACGTTGATAGTGGAATCCAAACCTTTGAAGAGACACTAACCATATAAATTACGTAAGAAGAGAACCACATAAAGGTACCGATAAAAGCGAATTTAGGTCCAACTGAATCTGCCATCCATGTATAAATTCCACCTTCAGAATGCTTATATGCAGCTCCGAACTCAGCCATCATAAAAGCAAAAGGAATAAAAAACGTAATAGCTGAGAGTAAATACCATGGAATTGCACTATATCCCATTAAATAAAAGGCTGTAGGTATATTTCCAAAACCATATACAGTTGTAAAAACCATTAAAATTAAGCCAACAAGTGAAAGTTTTTTATTCAAGATCTCACCTCAGGTAATTAGTCGATTATAATTGAATAGTAATATTTTCTTCAATAATCGGTAAATTATGAGGACATAACAAACGCACCAGTATTACTATTTTTTAGAAATAATATGGAATAGTTTCATTCCATTTTTCAAACGCTAAGTTGATTAATAATATTTAAAATGGTTTGTGTAAAAGAGAAAGGATGAAATAAATGAGCTTAAATGAAGTTTTATTTAGGGTTATATGCTCATTTTTTGTATTATTTATTTTAACGAGGTTAATGGGGAAGAAGGAAATTAGTCAATTAGATGTTTTTACATTTATAACGGCTATTACAATAGGGAATATAGCTGCATCAATTTCGGCAGATAAAACATTAGATGTTGGGGATGGCATAATTGGATTAGTTGGCTGGGCAGTTTTAACAATTATAATGGGTTATTTAAGTTTGAAATCTAAGACTGCACGAAAGTTTATACTTGGAGAGCCAATAATCTTAATTAGACAAGGAAAAATAATGGAAAATGCATTAAAAAAAGCTAGATTAGATACAGAACAATTTCAAGGAATGCTACGTAATGAAAATATTTATTCGTTAAAAGATGTAGAATACGCTATATTTGAAATTGATGGAAGTCTATCTATAATGAAAACAAAAGATGTTAAAACGAAGAAAAATAAAACATGGAAAAAAACATTATTATTTCCAACTTCAACAGCGGTGGTATCTGATGGGGAAATAAATGAAGATGCGTTATCAAATTTAAACTTGGATAAAAAATGGTTAATGTCTCAACTCGAAAGGGTAGGCATAAAATCGGTTTCAGAAGTTTTTTTTGTTGAAGTACAAACCGATGGGTCTTTATATATCGATTACCGAGAAGATCATTTCAATGAAGAAGAAAATTAATTGACTCACATCCTAAAGTGGATATGAGTCAATTTAGTTTTTATCTAATTATTCGTAAATCGGTACCCAGCCTTCAGTAGTAACAAACAATCGAACAGCAACTACTTTAAGATCTTCTGCTAACGTGAAGTAATGGCGTACATTTGGTGGTACAGAAATTAAATCTCCAGGATTCAAATTAACATGGAAAAATCCTTCATTTCCTTCGATAATAAACGTACCGTGACCGCTAACAATGAAGCGAACTTCGTCATCTGTATGATGATGCTCACGGTTGAAGTTTTTAAGTAATTCGTCAAGATTTGGAGTTGCTTCTGAAAGAGTAATAATATCACTCGCTAAATAGCCACGTCTTGATGAAATACTGTCGATTTCAGCTTTAAAAGTTTCAAGAATCGCTGCTTTTTCATCATCTGATAAACTAAACTTTTCTTGTAACGAACTATGTAATTGTTCGATATTCCAATTTTCGTAAATTACACCTTGTTCTTCTAAATATGCTTTTACTTCAACATCACTTGTAATATGATAATCTTTTTTTTCTACCCAAATTGTTGCCATTCTTCATTCCTCCAAGTTAGTTCTTTATAAATGTATTTTTTTGTATACCTTGCAATGCATATTGGAATAGAAACTCATAAGCTTCTAAATGTTTCTTAGCCTCAAATGCTGATTCGGCCCATACTGTTATACCATGATTATGAATTAATACAGCACCATGATCATTCTTAATATGTGGAAGAAATTCATTTGCAAGAGTAGGGATATGCGCATAATTTTTTATAATTGGAATTGTAATTTCTGCATTTTCTTCCCATAGTCCTAATGCTTTAATAATTTCGATACCAGAAAAAGATAACTCATCTTGATATGGAAAATCCTTTGTTATAAAGTTATTTGCTAAAGTGTGTACATGAAGAACGCATTTTGCATTAGTGTGTTGATAAATTAGACGATGTAAAATGGCTTCAGCTGAAGGTTTTTTTGATTCATCCCAAACAGATTGGTCAAATTCATTAACGAGTAAAAAATCGTCATAAGTATGTTTAGTTTTATCTTTACCACTAGTTGTAACTAAAAAGTTTAAAGGCTCCTCATTTACTTTAATTGATAAATTTCCGCTAGTTCCTAAAAACCAATCTCGATCAGCTAGTACTTTTTTTACTTCGCGTATTTCATCATAATGCTTGAAAAAGTCCTTCATACTAACACCTCCTTCTCTAATGAAGCTCGAATATCATAGAAATTTTCAAAAGGAATGAAATGTAAAGATAGTTCTTCACATTTATCTTTTAAGAAATCTCGAGCAAAAATTAAATTGGCTTCTTTTGCAATTTGTAAGTCAGTAATTGAATCGCCAATGACAATGATAAAATCATTTGATTCACTAAACTTTCTTTTAACAGATGGTTTACACATTCCACAATCATTCGTACAGTTTTCATCACAAGAGTGATCCCAATGAATTTTTACAGTTTGACCTGTAAAGTCAGTACGATTACATAAGATATCTGAAGATGGAAGATAATTCGCTAAAATTGGATGAACGAAAAAATCTAGTCCGCCACTTACAACTTTTAACTCATATTGTTGAGCGCTTACAAATTGAATAAAATCGCTAAAACCATATCGAATGACAGTACGATCAATTACAAAATCGGTCATTTCTTGTTTTTTCGTTGAAGGAATCGTAGCAAACATTTTCTCTACGCCTTCTCGAATTGATATATTGCCATTTAATACTTCACTTGTTAATTCACTTACTGAAGGTGGAGCAAATTCTTTAATTAAATTAACGATATTGTCTCCCTCAGTAATTGTTCCATCAAAATCACAAAAAATCTTTATTGCCATTGTTGTTTACCCCCAAAGTTGTAATGCTTTTTGTAGTGATGTATTTGGAAGTGCGTAGTCTTTTAGCTCAACTCCAGACAATGTTGCTGAAATTGCTTCTCTAAATGCATTACCTCCACCGATTGGTCCATCCGGATGACCATGAACACCGCCGCCAGCGTTGATGACTTGCTCAATTCCAAAATCTTGAATTAATTGAGGCACTAGTCCTGGGTGAATTCCAGCAGAAGGGACTGGGAAAGTCTCTTTTAATCCATTTGATACTGTTAAATTTTCAGCGATTTTTAAAGCTGTCTCTTTTTGTAATGCAACTGATCCATATGGTGAAGGGAATAGACTAAAATCTGCACCAGCAATTCGTAAAAGTTTCCCTAGTAATAATCCTGCGTCAATTCCATAAATTGGTGATGATGTAAACGCCCCCGATACAGCAGGATGAGCCATAATTGGAATATTAATTGATGGATCTTCTGCCAAATCTTGAAGGACATCAATTCCATACGAGAACACATTTAATAAAAACACATCAGCACCAGCTTCTGCAGCACGTAATGCTTTTTCTTTTAAATCATATGTACGGCCAGTTAAATTCACCGCATATAATGTTTTGTGTCCTGTTTTCTCATAAACTTGGTTCAAAATATTTTTTCCGTGAGTGACGCGATCCGTAATAGATGTAATCGTGTCAAAAAGAATCTCGTCATCTTTAATTAAATCAACGCCACCTAAAGCTTGCTTTTTTAATTCCTCTGAAATGTATCTAATATCTCTGCCGATAATTGATTTGAAAATGCTCATTAATAAAGGTCGATCATATACATCCAATTTCTCTCGAATGCCTTTAATACCAAATTTTGGACCCGGAAAAAGATTTAAAATGTCGTCAGTAAAATTTAAATCAATTAGTTTAATTTCACCATCAAGGGATAGCTTACCGAAAACGGTTGTTAAAATAGCTGGAAGATCAGCTGAAAAATTTAAGCTAGGATAATAGATTTCAATAATCCCTTTTGTCGGTTTATACCCTAAAAAGTTAACGATATTCTCTTCGCAATCTAATTCATGAACTGAAAGAACTTTGCCTTTATGCTTTTGTAATTGTATTTGATCATTTTGAGGTAAAGACGTCCAAGAACCAACCGTTAAACCTAGTGCGATTGACTCTGCCTTTTTTTCTAAATGATGATTTTTATCATAAACTTGGTAAGTTGCTATTACTCCACTCATCTCAAAACCTCCAAAAAGTTTTAATCAAACAAAAAACCTCTCCACTAAGGAGAGGTTTACCTACACCTTATCTGTCAGCAAATGCTGCGAGAATTAGCACCGTACTAGTTAACTAGCCGGTTGCCGGGTTTCATCGGGCTCGGTCCCTCCACCTACTCTGAATAAAGTAATATTTAATTTTGAATTCTTAATCTAATCGCATTATTTCATGAACAATCGCAATTGTCAAACATTAAATTTTGAAAATATTTCAATCTCTTTTAATCTAGCAACTGCTTCCTTCAATCGATCAGCATCTGATAATAGCCCGACTCTTACATAACCTTCACCATATTCTCCAAATCCATTTCCTGGAGCGACTGCGATATGAGCCTTTTCAAGTAATAGATCAGCAAATTCCTGTGAAGTAAAACCAGATGGAATTTTTAACCATGCAAAAAACGAGCCTGCTGGTGCAGTTACTTCCCATCCAATTTCGTGACAGCCGCTAATAAATACATTTCTACGTTCTTCATAAAGTGCCAATAGTTGTTTGACACTTTCTTGAGATTCAGTAAGCGCAACAGCGGCAGCTTCTTGAACAGCAGGGAAGATGCTAACGTAAAGATGATCCTGTAATAGATTAATTGCAGAAATAACCTCTTTATTTCCAACTGCAAAACCAATTCTCCAACCAGCCATATTATACGTTTTAGAAAGGGTATAAATTTCAATCCCGCACTCCTTTGCCCCAGGCGTTTGAAGATAACTTAAAGGTTTTTTGCCGTCAAAACCAAATGCGCCGTAAGCAAAATCATGACAAACTGTAATCTGATTATTTTTTGCAAGCTCAACTGTTTCTTTAAAAAATTCTTCAGTTGCTATAGCACCTGTGGGATTATTTGGATAATTGATAAATAATATTTTACTAGCACCTAAAACATCCTGAGGAATTGATTTATAATCTGGTAAAAATTGATTTTCTTCAAGTAATGGAAGCATATATGGGACTGTTTTTGAAAGAGATATACCCGATAAATAGTCTGGATAGCCTGGGTCAGGAACTAAAATTGTATCCCCTGCGTCACATAAACAAAGTGGTAGCTCAACTAATCCAGCTTTTCCACCGAATAAGATAGCTACTTCTTCCTCTGGGTCTAAATCAACATCATACTCTCGTTTATAAAATTCTACAACAGCATTTTTAAGAGAGCTCATTCCTCTAAACGGAGAATAACGATGAGTTAAAGGGTTTTCAACAGACTTTTGTAATGCTTTTATAATATGGTCGGGTGTAGGTTGATCAGGATTTCCTTGACCAAGATTAATTACATCATGACCATTACTTATTGACTGATTCACTTTTTGGACTAGTGAAGCAAAAAATTGTTTTGGTAAATTGTTTAATAGTTTACTATGATTCAAGTTAATCACTCCAAAAATATAATAAAATTAATTTGAATAGATCGTTTCTTAATCGAATGATTTTCATGAACGACTGTTGCAATAACTTTCACCATCATATATGCTCGATTTAAAAATGTCTATAAAATTTAGAATAGGGTGAATAAATTGTGATTAAAATTGCGTGTATTCAATCTGACGTTATTTTAGGTGAATCAAAGTCTAATTTAGAGAAAATGAAAACTCAAATAAACGAAGCTGTTAAAGAAAATGTCCGTATAATCGTATTACCGGAATTATGGACAACAGGCTATTGTCTGGAAGAAATTGGTTTGCACACAGATGAACAAGAAGCGGTTATTTCTGAACTTCAGTCAATCGCAAAATCAAAAAACGTAATTTTGATTGCTGGTTCGTTCCCAATTGCAAGAGAAAAAGGTGTAACGAATACGTTAATTGTTATTAACAGTACTGGTGAATTAGTAAAAACATATGATAAAGTTCACTTATTCCAGTTAATGAACGAGCATCACTATCTACAATCAGGTGAAACAGATGGTCTCTTTGAAATCGATGGATTAACGGTTGCAGGTTTCGTTTGCTATGATTTGCGTTTTCCTGAATGGATTGGAGCGCATTCTCAAAAAGGTGCAAAAGGTTTATTTTTTGTTGCTGAATGGCCAATTCAAAGAATGAATCATTGGGAAATCTTATTAAAAGCAAGAGCAATCGAAAATCAGTGTTATGTCGTTGCTTGTAATCGAGTAGGAAAAGATTTAGCGAATACATTTGGTGGAGGATCGATGATCATTGACCCTTGGGGAGAAGTAGTTACCAAAGGCAGCACGAATGAAGAAATCGTTTTTGGCGAAATTGATCCGAAAAAAGTCGATGAAATACGCGGTACAATCCCTATTTTTGAAGACAGAAAAGAAGAAATTTACAAAAAGTTTTAAAAAAATAATTGACAAATTTAAAATCTATAAACTAAAATACGATTATAAAATCAAATATGCGAACTCTTATTTCGAGTAGGCGGAGGGATTTGGCCCGACGATGCCCAGCAACCGACCGTAATACCATTGTGAAATGGGGCGTATTGTATACGCCTGAGCTTAAATGCTCAGTAAGGCACGGTGCTAATTCCAACAGAAAAGAAATTTTCTGGTAGATAAGAGACGAAAGCCAATTAGTATTGCCTCTTTTCGTCTCGGAAAAGAGGCTTTTTATTTTGCAAAATTCAAAGGGGATGAATTTAGTGACTGTCATTGAACGAAAAGAATATAGACCATTAACAGAAGCAACTGCAATAACTTATTTACAAAAACTTGGCTATTTTAAAAATGAACTATGTGAAAGTATAGAAATCGGGGATGGAAATTTAAATTTAGTGTTTAAAGTTAATCCAGTAGGAAGCGAGAAAGGGTTAATTATAAAACAGGCTCTGCCATATGCAAAAGTTGTTGGTGAAAGCTGGCCACTTACATTAAAGCGAGCTACGATCGAGAGTAATGCGACAAAAATATACAATGAGCTAATCCCACTACATGCACCAAAAATTTTAGAACATGATGAAGAACAAGCCGTAACTGTAATGGAGGACCTTTCTCACTTGCAAATTTTACGAAAAGGTTTCATTGAGAAAAAAAGCTATCCGTTTTTAGCTGAACATATCGGTGAATTTTTAGCAAAGTCTCTATTTTTCACTTCAGACTTCGGAACTTCACCAGCTAAGAAAAAAGAGCTAGAGTATCTTTTTAATAATCCAGACTTATGTGATATAACAGAAAATCTTGTTTATACAGATCCATTTTTTAACAGTGAAACAAATAGTTTTGAAGAAGAATTAACAGAAGAAATTCAAGAACTATGGAATGATGCAGATCTACAAATTGAGGTTGCGAAACTAAAATTAGATTTCTTATCGAAAAAAGAAGCTTTATTACATGGTGATTTACATACGGGAAGCATTTTCGTATCTGAAACAGAAACAAAAATAATTGACCCGGAATTTGCATTTGTCGGACCAATCGGATTTGATTTAGGGCAAATTCAGGCAAATTTACTTTTTCAACTTTTCAGCCGTACTGAACTAAAAGACGAAATTATTGAACACATTTTAAACATTGAAAAAGTTTTTAATGAAACATTTATTCGATTATGGGAAGAGCATAGTGTTAGACCGTTTAACCAAATAGCTCTAATTAAAGAAAAACTAGAAGGATATTGGGTGGATGCAATTGGGGTTATTGGATGTGAATTAATCCGAAGAAGTATCGGTCTTGCTCACGTTGAAGATATTGATTCACTGGAACATAATCAAAAAATTGAAGCAAAGAAAAAAGTCTTAAAATTCGGAGTTTATTGTATAAAAAATAGATTTACTATTAGAAATATTGGAAATTTACTTAATGGATTGGAGTAATAATCGATGACTACATTACAGCAAATACCTGAATCATTACAATGGAACGGTGAAAGTTTAAAAATTTTAGACCAAACAAAATTACCAATTGAAATACACTATTTGGATGCAACGACATTATTAGATGTACGTGAAGCAATCGTAAAATTACAAGTAAGAGGAGCACCAGCGATTGGTTTAGCAGCTGCATATGGACTTTATTTAGGTGTTCGAGAAATCAAAACTGAACAAATTGATGAATTTCATCAACAAGCACGATTATTAGCGGATGAACTAATTAGTGCTAGACCAACTGCAGTAAATTTAGCATGGGCTGTTGAAAAACTAATTGGCTCTAGTAAAGAAGCAGTGACTGTATCTGAAGCTAAATTAATCATCATGGAAGAAGCGATTAAATTACATGTAGCTGATGAGGCAACTTGCAAGGAAATCGGTGAAAACGCTTTAACATTATTACATGACGGTGCAACAGTTTTAACTCATTGTAACGCAGGGAGTATTGCGACAAGTCGATATGGAACAGCTTTAGCTCCACTTCACTTAGCAAAAGAAAAAGGTTGGGAAATTTCAGCTTATGCAACAGAAACAAGACCAGTATTTCAAGGTGCAAGACTGACATCTTGGGAATTGAACCAAAGTGGTATCCCTGTTACATTATTAACTGATAATATGGTCGGCTACTTATTACAAAATCAAAAAGTTGATGCAGTTATTGTTGGAGCTGATCGCATTACTGCAAATGGAGACACTGCAAATAAAATTGGAACATTACAATTAGCGATTTTAGCAAACTTTTACCAAATCCCATTTTATGTAGCAGCTCCTTTATCAACAATTGATTTATCAATCGAATCAGGGAATGAAATTGTCATTGAACAACGCGATCGTACTGAAGTAACGCATATCGGAAATGTTCAAATTGCCCCTGAAGGAATCGATGTACTAAACCCAGCGTTTGACGTGACGCCGAATGAATTAATAACGGCGATTATTACTGAAAAAGGAATTGTTTCTAGCGATTATAAAGAAACGTTTAAAAGTTGGGAGCAATAGTAATTTAATTCAACGCAAAAGTCCTTCAACTTATTATTGAGGGACTTTTGATCGATTAATGATTGCATTTAAAAGAGAAAAAACGATTTCCGTTTATTAGTTAAGTTCTTCCCTAGGAAATAGTTAAAAAGAGCAGTTTTACTCATTCTTGTACAATTTTAAAACTTAATTAGTAAAAGATTGGGTAGGTAATGTTAAGTTGTGATTAAAAATATAAAAAGCCCAATTAACTAGCTTTTGAGTTTCGAAATATACGTTTATGTGAACCCGAATCTTCTATTAATATAGAAACTATATGAAATTTTGAATAACAAAAGAAAACATATTAAAGCCAATCCTTACTTGTAGGGATTGGCTTTTTTTAGCACAGCATGCTTTAATCATAAAAAAAGTATTTCTATTTTAACTAATTGGTATAAATTGATTAATGAAATTATCTATCTTTTACTTCAATATTATAAAAATCATATAACTTTTCAATGGATGAACTGGACAAAAGAGGTATCGACCTCTTAACCAATTCTCTATCCCAATCAAACCAACGCATTTCCATTAGTTTATTAATTTCTGAATCAGTGAACCGTTTCTTTATTTCTATTGCAGGATTTCCACCAACTATTGTATATGGAGGGACGTTCTTAGTTACGACAGAACCTGCTGCAACGATTGCCCCTTCACCAATTGTAACACCAGGCATTATAATAGCGTTCATACCAATCCAGGCATCGCTTTTAATAACTGTATCATCTTTTGGTTCATAAGATTGTCCTATTTGTTCAACAAATGGATAAACTGTGATCCATTCTGAATGGTGGTTATGATTACCACCCATTAAAATGACAACTCCACTTGCAATACAAACATAATTTCCAATAATGAGTTTATCTAGATGCCAACCAAACTGTTCAATTGGATTGAAGAGTTCTTGGGATTTAGCATCACCCCATAAATACCTTACACAGCCATCTTCAAAATTTTGATTACCATAATACCCTGAATAATAGGAATACTCCCCTACTTCAATGAGCGGATTTGTCACTATATCTTTTATATACTTTGTTTCAGACCAATGATTAAAAAATGGATGATTCATAATTATATATTCCTCGCTTCTAAGTATTGTAGATTCTAGAACTTACTTAGAAGCTTAATACCACAGCGACATTTTTAAACTTTTTCAAACGACGAATCATTATCTTCAGCCTTTCTGTTAGCGTAAAAAAAATCATAACTTAATAAATTACTTTAGTCAAATTGTAAAATTATGTACTTAAACTAATCGTGCATTAGTTTAAGATTAGCTGCTAAAATGAGTCTTTTTTATTAAAGTAAATGACAGGATAGTTGAACAAAAAAGCATAATTACGAAGAGGGAAATGGTAAAATAAGGTAAAATTTATTATGCTACCACTGATAAGTCTTCTTAGCGAAAACAATCATGCGATATTTACTTAATAATCGTATGAAATAGAATAGGAGAAAAGTTAAAATGGATCTAAATATAACTAAAGATTTAAATGAGAAAGATAAGGAATATATTAATAGTAGTTTGTATGAATTTAACTAAAACATTTTCCTGAAGATTTAAGGGGCAGATATCAAGAGATTAATTTATTTCTTAAGGATGAAAATGGTAATGTACGTGGCGGGATATTAGGTGAGATTTGCTGGAATTGGTTAGAGATTCATACTTTTATGATTGATGAAGATATTCGAAAACTAGGATATGGAACCAAATTGTTACTTGAAGTTGAACAAATTGCACTTAAAAAGAATTGTGATTTCATAAAGGTAGATACTTTGAGTTTCCAGGCTTTAGATTTTTATAAGAAGTTCGGCTATCAAGTTTATGGAACTCTTGATAAAGTTGGGAGAGATTATGAGCATTTCTTCTTAAAAAAAGATTTATCATGTTAAAGTTCTTATTGGATACCATATCAGTTTCAATTAGGGACATTCAAATGAATCCAAGCTAAAATAACGATCAAAAAATAATCGTATTTAATCATATATGAAGAGAATACAAACCCTTATAATCTCCAAACTAATGGAGATTATTTTTTTTAATAAAATAGTAGAATTTTACCTAATATTGCATAGAATAAAAAACAAATATTTTCATGTTAGATTTTCTAACATCGTATTGACAGGTTATCTAACATGAAATAAAATACTTATAGATGAACGAAAGGAGCATTGCTATGAATGATCAAGTAAGACGCTCAACGCCACTTTTCCCAATCGGAATAGTCATTTCGTTAACTGAATTATCTGCAAGACAAATTCGATATTATGAAGAGCATGATTTAATTCGTCCAGCTCGTACTGAAGGTAATCGTAGATTATTTTCTTTCAATGATGTCGATCGATTATTAGAGATAAAAACTTTTATAGAACAAGGCTTGAATTTAGCAGGAATTAAAGAAGTACTCAATTTAAAATCGTCAGAAAAATCCAAAGAAACAGTGGTTCAACAAGTCATTGTTGAAAAATCAATATCCGATGAACAGCTTCGAAAAATGCTTCGTCAAGAGTTATATCAAAATGGTAAATTAGGTAGAACTTCTTTACGACAAGGAGATATGTCTCGATTCTTTCATTAAGTTATTGATTAAGTCCGGATTATTCTAGCTTTTATATTTATATGGGGGGAAATATAAATGAAAAAGGAAACGATTTTAAATAGTGTTGAAGAACACAGTCTTGAATTTGTACAGTTATTTTTTACAGATGTAGAAGGGGTTTTCAAACATTTAGAACTACCAATCACACAAATTGAAAAAATACTTAATAATGAAACTATGTTTGATGGCTCTAGTATTAACGGATTCACAAGAATTGAAGCAAGTGATATGATGCTTTTCCCAGATTTGAATACTTGGAAAGTCGATACTAACGAAAAAGTTGGACTCTTCATTTGCGATGTTTATTATCCGAATGGTACACCTTTTGAAGGTGATCCAAGAAATGTGCTTAAACGAGCAATTGAAAAAGCGACTGAAAAGGGATTTACTTCTTTTAATGTAGGACCTGAACCTGAATTCTTCTTATTTAATAAGGAAGGAAATCAGTTAGTTCCAAATGACAATGGTGGATATTTTGATGTAGCCCCCCTAGATAAAACAGTTACAATACGACGTGAAATTACGAAAGCACTTCAGGCTTTAGGTTTAGAAGTTGAGGCTTTACATCACGAAGTTGCAATCGGTCAACATGAGATTGATTGGAAATACGCACCAGGATTACAAACAGCTGATAATATTCAATTATTTAAATATACAGTTAAAACAATTGCTGAAAAAAATGGTTTAGTTGCTACTTTCATGCCAAAACCAATTTTTGGAGAAAATGGCTCAGGTATGCATTGTCATATGAGTCTAGGAAATGATAATGGTAATGCCTTTTATGATCAGCATGATTCAATTGGATTATCTGAAACAGCACGACAATTTATTGCAGGTGTTTTAACACATGCTCGTGCAAATGCTTCAGTTACAAATCCAACAGTTAATTCATATAAACGTTTAGTTCCAGGCTATGAAGCACCAGTTTATGTAGCTTGGTCACAAAGTAATCGTACATGTACAATTCGTATACCAGCTGCAAGAGGTGCAGGTACTAGAATCGAAGTACGAAATCCAGACCCATCTGCAAATCCTTATTTAGCTTTAGCTGTTCTATTATCTGCAGGCTTGGATGGTGTTGAAAGAAAATTAACACCTCCAGTCGAGCGTAGTGAAAACCTGTATTTGATGGATGATGTAACTAGAAAAGCAGAAGGTATTGAAACATTGCCTGGAAGCTTACTAGAAGCAGTTACAGAACTTGAAAACAGTGAATTCCTGCAGCAAGTTTTAGGAAAACATGTATTTTATTCATTCCTTCAAAATAAAAAAGAAGAATGGGATGCATATCGATTACGTGTATCAGAATGGGAAAAAGAAACATATTTAAACTGCTAATCACTAAACTTAAAATAAAAAAATAGAAAAGTGGAAGTAGGATCTCTCTACTTTTCTATTTTAAAGTGTGTTAGACTAATTTTGTTTGTTGCATACGAAAGGGGAACTTTTATAATGGCTAAGTTTACAAAAGAAGATATTTTCCGTATTTCAAAAGAACAAAACGTAAAGTACATACGTCTACAATTTACGGATTTACTAGGGATTATCAAAAACGTTGAAATTCCAGTAAGTCAGCTTGAAAAAGCTTTAGACAATAAAATGATGTTTGACGGTTCTTCAATTGAAGGATTCGTTCGTATCGAAGAGTCAGATATGTATTTATTCCCAGATTTAGACACTTGGGTAGTATTCCCATGGACTGCTGAAAAAGGAAAAGTAGCTCGTTTAATCTGTGATATTTACAATGCAGATGGCACTCCATTTGAAGGAGATCCTCGTAATAACTTAAAACGTATGTTAAAAGAAGCGGAAGCTTTAGGCTTCACAGATTTCAACTTAGGGCCTGAGCCAGAATTCTTCTTATTTAAATTAGATGAAAAAGGCGAGCCAACTCTTGAATTAAATGATAAAGGCGGTTACTTCGACTTAGCACCAACTGATTTAGGTGAAAACTGCCGTCGTGATATCGTTCTTGAACTTGAAGAAATGGGCTTTGAAATCGAAGCATCTCACCACGAAGTAGCTCCAGGACAACATGAAATTGATTTCAAATATGCTGGTGCAATCAAAGCTTGTGATGACATTCAAACATTTAAATTAGTTGTAAAAACAATCGCTCGTAAACACGGTTTACACGCTACTTTCATGCCAAAACCACTATTTGGTGTAAATGGTTCAGGTATGCACTGTAACTTATCGTTATTTACAAATGGTAAAAACGCATTCTACGATGAGACTGGTGAATTAGGTTTAAGTGAAACTGCACGTCATTTCATCGCAGGGATCTTAAAACATGCTCCAAACTTTACAGCTGTTACAAACCCAACTGTAAACTCATACAAACGTTTAGTACCTGGCTATGAAGCTCCATGTTACGTTGCTTGGTCTGCAAGAAACCGTAGTCCACTAATTCGTATTCCTGCATCTCGTGGCTTAAGCACACGTGTAGAAGTACGTTCAGTTGACCCAGCTGCAAACCCATACTTAGCATTATCAGTATTATTAGCAGCAGGTTTAGACGGAATCAAAAATAAATTAGAAGCTCCAGCTCCAGTAGACCGTAACATCTACGTTATGTCTAAAGAAGAGCGTGAAGAAGTTGGAATCATCGATTTACCAGCAACTTTAGCAGCTGCACTTGATCTATTAAAAACTGACGAAGTAATCGTTGGTGCTCTAGGATCACACTTATTCGAACACTTTGTAGAAGCAAAAGAAATCGAATGGGATATCTTCCGTACTCAAGTTCACCCTTGGGAAAGAGATCAATACATGTCAGTATATTAATGAAATCAACCCTTGACGCTATTGGCGTTGAGGGTTTTTTATTTATGGGCAGTTTGTTGGTTGTTTATTAATTATTTTTATTGCCCGTAAATCGCCAAATTTCTTAGCATATAATTTACTTGAAAATGATCAAACAAAAGAAGTACATAGTTATAGTTTTAATGATGATAAAGGATTTGAACTAACATTTAGAAAAACAGCTGAAACGAATGGGTACTGGACGTATAAGGATGGTCAAAAAGATGATTATAGTGTGGTAAATGTTTCGTTAGATATTAATCCTATAAATGTAGAAATACGATAGGACTTTATATTCGTTTAAGTTGAAAATAATGTTGTAATCCCTAAAAAAGAGTATTTAATAAAGTACTCTTTTTTTTAAACCATACTATATACATATAAATTGGTAGAGTACAAGTATAGGGAGGTACGGATGTGAGCTCAATTCTTACATTTATTTTCGCGTTAATATTATTTTCATTGTCTGGGATATTATTTCCAATAGATCTTAAATGGTATAGCAAGTTGAAAAAACCTGTATGGACTCCACCTAGTAAATTATTTGGAATAGTGTGGGGAGTGCTCTATCTATTAATTGCACTGTCACTCGCTATTGTAGAGTACAAAATTGGTTTAAAAAATACTTCATTTATTTATTTGCTTATCTGGATTATAAATTATATAAGTAACCAGGCATTTAGTTATTTTCAATTTAAATTAAAGAGACTTGATTTAGCAGCATTAGATTGTTTAATTGTGGCAGTAACAGCAGTATTATTAATCATATTAACTATACCCTATTCGATGTTAGCCTCTGTTTTATTAATTCCTTATGCTATTTGGACTATTTTTGCTACATTTTTAGCTTTTTCTATTTACAGTCTAAATCATTAAAAATTTTTGTCTCATATAAAATTATTAAATCTTAGACTCTTCTACAAATTAAATTTTAAACAACCAATTATTGCTAAAAAATTATGAAGAAGGAAACAAATAACTAAGGGTAATGTTATTTGTTTCCTTCTTTGCAGGGAAGAAAAATCATCAATAAGAAATGAAATTGAATCATCTGAAATTTATAACAAAATTAAATTTTTATTTTGTACTTGATTCATGTAGGACTAAGGTGTATATTAATTGACATATCAATGGTTGACCCGTCAATGATTGATGTGTCAATAATTATTAACTGTTAATAAAATTTCATCATATTTTTTTGGAGGTAGCGCGTGCCTAATACAAAAGAAACAAAAGTACTTTCACTATTAAAAGAGTTAAAAGTTCAAATTGAAACAACATTTGAAAAATGTATGGGTATTAGTCAATCACGATTAGAAATTTTGAATCAATTGTTTGAGCACGGTGAAATTAGTCAATCTCAGCTTCAAAAAACTTTAAAAATTGATAGTGCTGCAATTACTAGACATTTAAAACAACTTGAGTTAAATGGAAAGATCACTAGAAGAAAGTGTGAGACTGATAACAGAATAACGTTAGTTAGATTAACAGAAATGGGACAAGATCAAATGTCTAGTTTATGGAAGGAAAAAGTAGAGTTTGTAGAGAACATGCTTATTGGCTTTTCCGAAGAAGAAATTGACTTAACGCTTGAATATTTAAACCGTATACAAATAAATATGAACCAAATTAATTCTGTTCGCGATAACTAAATAAATTAGTAAAGAGGAGAATACAACAATGACTACGACAACATTAACTAATAATTTTAACGAAATTTTAAAAGGAAGACGCTCGATCCGCAAATATGATCCAAATGTTAAAATCCCAGTGGAGGAAATGCATGAAATAATTGAAACGGCTACTTTAGCCCCTTCTTCAGTAAATATGCAACCGTGGAGGTTCTTAGTAATTGAAAGTGATGAAGCAAAAGCTACATTAGCTCCATTGGCTCGATTTAATCAATCTCAAGTTGAAACTTCTTCTGCGATGATTGCACTTTTTGGGGACTTAAATAATTTTGACTATGCTGAAGAAATATATGGTCGTGCAGTCGAATTAGGTTATATGCCAGCAGACGTTAAGGAGAAACAACTAGAAACACTTAGTGGTTTCTTTGCAAACAGTACTGCCGAGCAAATGAAAGATACTGTTTTAATTGATGGTGGATTGGTAGCAATGCAATTTATGCTAACTGCTCGTGCTTATGGTTATGACACTTGTCCAATCGGTGGCTTCGAAAAAGACGAAATTGCAGAAGCATTCGGTATGGATAAAGACCGATATGTTCCTGTTATGTTGATATCAATAGGTAAGGCTGTTGATGCAGGATATCAATCTGTGCGATTACCAGTTGAACGTGTAGCAGAGTGGAAATAAAAAATAATATATAATAAAACACAATGAAAGAAGGTATATATCATGATTATTATTCATGCGAAAATGACAATTGATTCAGCAAAAGAAACGAAATTTTTAGAGGAAATGACTTCGCTATTAGAATTATCAAGAGCAGAAGAAGGGAATATTTCATACGATTTGACAAAACAAACGGATAGGGAAAATGATTACATCATGGTCGAAACTTGGCAAGATTTAAATGCTGTAGCTGCACATAATACAAGTGCTCATTTTACAGCGTTTTCTGAAAAAGCAAAAGAATACCTTACAGCGCCTATTCAAATAAATCTTTATGAAGCAAATAAAATAAAGTAATTTATCAAAAATTGAATAGTGTTAGTAAATATACTAGACGATAATTTGAAACGTATAAAAATTAAACTATAAGAGCCAGTTATGAATTTGGTTCATAATGTACATTAAACCTATCTTAAGCTTTATGGTAAGATAGGTTTTTTTCTTCTCAAAATTAAAACTTTGTAAGAGTAAAAAGCTAACTTTAAAATATAAAGGTAAATGTGTTTCCTCATTAGTAACTTCAATTTCATGAAATTACATAGCTGGATTTAGGTTCATGTTGCTTTTTGAATTCTTACATACATAGAATTATTATAGCCGATACTAAAATTATGGTGTAAATTACATCATAAACTTCGATGTGGAGGTAAACTTATATGAATATTCGTGAAGGTTTAATTCCAACAGTTTTAGGTTCTGCTGTAACAGCTACTGGTTATGCATTAAAACAAAAACGAGGAACGAATAAAATGATCGCAAATACAGTTTTTGGTTTTGGTTTAGCCCATATTGTATTAGGTGCGATTGACTTAGTTGAGCATCGAAGTTAGATTGAAAGAGGAGAGTGTTAATTTCTAAACACTCTCTTTTTTCAATCTTTTATTTAACAGAATTTTCACTTGCCCAATGTTAGTTTAATAAGGAAGAAAGCTTCATAACGTGGCTTTTTTTGAATATTGAGCAGTTTTATTGAATATGAAAATGAGAAAACTATTTAAGGGTGCCCCTATTTTGGACACCCCTATCTCTTTTAGTAATTTGTAGTTTTCGCAACTTCTGTATTATTTGGTTCAGATACACGAGTTAAAAAGAAGATACCAATAACAAATAGAATAATTAGACTAAATACACCCATATTAGAATGACCTGTAAGTTGAGCAGTCAAGCCGACTATTAATGGTCCCATGATCGATGCAAATTTACCGAATATATTATAAAAGCCAAAAAACTCATTTGATTTTTCTTTAGGGACAAGTTTTGCGTAATATGAACGACTTAAAGCTTGGATTCCACCTTGAGATGTGGCAACAAGCATAGCTAAAATCCAAAAGTCTAGAGTAGAATTTAAAAAGTAAGCATATATACAAACAATCATATAAATAATGATTCCAACATAAAGCATAATTTTACCTGAAAATTTATCTGCAAGTTTTCCGTAAATAATTGCAAATGGAGCAGCAACGACCTGTGTAACAAACAAAATAATTAATAGATTTGTTGAACTGATTCCAAGGTCAGTTCCATAAGCGGTTGACATCGTTATAATCGTCCCAACGCCATCGATATAAAAGAAATATGCAAGTAAAAATATAAATAAAGCACGATATTGTCGGATGTTTTTAAAGGTTTTTCCTAGTCTCTTAAAGCTATTTAATACAGGTTTTTGTTCAGGTTCAATAAAATAATTTTGACGAACGTTTCGTAACAAAGGAATTGCAAAAATGCCCCACCAGACAGCAGTTATGAGAAAGGCAATTTGACTTGCGAGAGTTGTTGGAATTGGAAGGATCTCCTTTTGAGCTAATACGATCAAAGCAATACTAATGATAAATGGGATTGTACTACCTATATATCCTAAACTAAAACCTCGGGCGGATACCTTATTCATGCGTTCCTCTGACGTTACATCTACTAAAAAAGCGTCATAAAATACATTCGCACCTGCAAAGCCAATAGCTGTAATCGTATAACAAATCAATAGTAAAAGCCAGTTATCATTAGGAATAAAAGTAAGTAGTACAGTAAAAGAAACACCGAGAGTAAAAAAGAAAGTAAAGAGCTTCTTTTTAAATCCTTTATAGTCGGCAATTGTTCCAAGAATTGGACCTAGCATAGCTAATATGAAAGTAGAAATTGCGATCGTATAACCTAAATAAGCAGTAGAATCAGAAGCACTTATTCCGGCTTTTGAAGCAGAAGCTTTATAAAAAAGAGGGAATACGGCAGTGCTAATAATAATAGAATAAGCTGAATTGGCCCAATCGTAGAAAATCCAACTATTTTCTTGCTTCGTAAAACTCTTCATGAGTTTTTTCCTCCCAATGATTAGTAACTGCTATGTTTAGAATAGGTTATAGATTAGATACTACTAATATTTTATTTATCCTCTACAGTTTTCAGTATATTATCTAAAAATTCCCTGTATTAGTAGTGTACAAGAGGAGAATCCGTAAGAATTCGGGACACGCGGCTAAAGAAAAGCACAAAAAAGGTAAAAAAGTCGTAGATGTTAATACATAATTTCCCACTTCTATGTTATCTTAGTTATATACACAATTCTTGGAGGTTACGAGTAATGAAATCTACTTTAAACGATACTACAAATGAGAAACTCCCATATTCAAGAACCAATCCATTTCCAGCGAAGGTTCTCAAAAATATTAATTTAAATGGAACTGACTCAAACAAGGAAACAAGGCATATTGAATTATCATTGAAAGGGTCAGGATTTACTTATGTCCCAGGTGCTGCACTTGGTGTGGTTCCTTCGAATGATCCAGAGTTAGTTGCTGCTCTTATAAATGAAATGAAATGGGATGCAGAAGCAATTGTTACTGTTGGTAAGCAAGGTGAAACACTATCTTTAAAAGAAGCGCTTACATCCTACTTTGAAATTACACTGTTGACGAAGAAGATATTACAACAGGCAGCTGTATTTACAGAAAACGAAGATCTGAAAAACCTAGTGTTGGTTGAAAATGCAACTCAACTAAAGGAATATTGTTATGGACGAGATTTACTTGATATGTTACGTAATTTTGGTCCATGGAGTGCATCTGCTCAAGAAATCGTTTCATTATTAAGAAAAATGACTCCGCGACTATATTCAATCGCAAGCAGTATTGCTGCAAATCCAGATGAAGTTCATCTAACAATCGGTGCAGTACGCTACACTGCACACGGACGCGAACGAAAAGGTGTTTGTTCAGTTTTATGTTCTGAACGTATTAAAGACGGAGATACTCTTCCAGTCTATGTTCAAGCAAATAAACACTTCTATTTGCCAGAGTCTGGGGACAAAGACATTATTATGGTTGGACCTGGGACGGGTATTGCACCATTCCGTTCGTTCATCCAAGAAAGAGCAGTCAATAAAGTCACTGGCCGTTCATGGCTATTTTTTGGAGACCAGCATGAAGCGTCAGATTTCCTTTATAAAAATGAGTTGGAAAAATATCAACAAGATGGAGTGTTAACGAAAATTGACACTGCATTCTCTCGTGATACGGATCAAAAAGTCTATGTGCAACATAAAATGCTTGAAAATAGCAAAGAATTGTATGAATGGATTGAAAAAGGAGCTTATTTCTACGTTTGTGGGGATAAGGAATATATGGCTAAAGACGTTAACGAAGCGCTTATTACTATTCTTGAAAAAGAAGGTTCAATGGATCGCGATGCAGCTGAAGCACATCTTAAAGATATGCAGAAGCAAGGGCGTTATCAACGTGATGTGTATTAATATTAAAAGGTATTAAGAATACAGGTATTTTGTAACATAAAGTAACCCTTCGTTCCAGCTGGTACGAAGGGTTGCTTTTTTTATTGTTTTTAAGGTTAATTTTTTGCTCTAACGCCTAAATTTAATGCGACTTTCCCTTTTTGAGATATACCTTTTCTAATGATTGTTATTCAAAAGTGCCTTTTACAATTGGAGTACCATTTTCAACCATCTTTCTTCCAAGTGCAAATACTGTTTCAATTTCTAAAGTTTCTTGATTTAATAAAACAATATCTGCGTCGTTACCGGATATTATGTTACCTTTGTGAGATAGTTTTAGCACTTGTGCAGGATTTGAAGTAATTACTTGAATTGCTATTTCTAATGGAATCCCTTCATTAATTACCGCATCTCTTACTTCTTGATATAAAGATGAAATTTTGCCAATTTGAAGTCCTAAATAGTCACCATTTGTGTCAAAAAAGGGAAGACTTGCCTGAGCATCTGATGAAAAAGTTATGTTTTCAATCTGAACCCCTTCTTCAAGCATTACTCTTAGTCCTTTGCTACACTTTACTTCGCCTTTTTCTAAAAACTGAGGAATTGTACTTGTAGTAAAATCTACAAATCCACCTTTTAGTGCAAAATCTATACCAGCTTTAAACAATTCTTCATTCCGATTAATATGAGTCGGATGAAACTGACGAATTGGAATATTTGTATGATCGACTAGTTGATAAAGAAGGGAAAGTTTATCTTTGCCATCACCGACATGAATTTCTAATATGCCAGCCTTTCCAGATAAAATTCCTCCATTCCGCGCAGCCGATGCAATCTTTGAAAGTTCTTCAATTGTTGGTTCCGAGGAGCGGTGGTCAGCTATAGCGATTTCACCAACACCAATAATCTTATCAATCAGAATAATATCTCTTTGGATTGATTCTGTTAGTGTCTTTACAGGGGTTTGATAGGAACCAGTATGAATATAACAAGTAATGCCTTCTTCTTCTAATCCACGTGCTTTTGCAAGTAAATTCTCCGTAGTTCTTGTTGTACCGTCTGTACCTAGTACACCAACTACTGTAGTAACGCCAGCGATTGTTACATTCGTAAGCATTAGTTCAGGAGTGCGTGTTTTAAATCCACCTTCGCCACCACCTCCGATGATATGTACATGTGAATCAATAAAACCTGGTACAACTAAAAAGTTGGAGGCATCTATGACATCGCATGAAAGAAAGTCTGGTGGAATAGTGATATGATCTGCAATCTTTTCAATTTTTCCTCCTGCTAAAAGTAAATCTTTTCTGCCAATAGAGTGTGGTGTGTATACTTGACCGTTTTTTATTAAGGTTAACAAATTTTTTTCCTCCTAATACCTTTGTTAATATTTTAAAAAGGACCGTAATTTATTAAGTGTGCGATTACAACAGCAATTAAACCGATTAAATATTGAATGAATACTAATGGGAAAATCCATCGAGCCCATTTTGTCCAAGGTATTCCAGCGATTGCTAATCCTGCCATTAAAGTTCCAGCTGTTGGGAAAATAATGTTCCCAATTCCATCAGCAAAAGAAAATGATAGGACAGCAGTTTGTCGAGTAATTCCTAGTAGGTCGGCTAATGGTGCCATTATGGGCATTGTTAGCATTGCATGACCACTACCCGAAGCTAAAATAAAGTGTATAGCTGCTTGGAAATTATATATTCCAATTACACTTAAAGAAGCAGGGATATGTTTAATAACTTCAGATACTCCATGAAGCATTGGATCAACAATATGTCCTTGATTTAAAACGACTAGAATTGCACGGGAAACACCTATAATAAGGGCACCACTAATTAAAGAAGCAGATCCCTGAGTAAATGATTTAACTACTTCATCGATTGATAATCCTCCAATTATCCCAATAGTAATTGTTAAGATAATAAACAAAGAAGCAATTTCGCTAATATACCATTGATATTTAATGACACCATAAGCTAAAACAATATAGTTTATAAGAAAAGCAAAGAATATCCATTTATGTCTAGAAGATAATTTAGCTTTAGACGATAATAGGTCATTAGATTGCTCAACAGAGTATTTTCCGTAAAATCCCATTTGTGGGTTTTTCTTTACTTTCATGGCATATCGATAAATAAAAATAACTGATATTAAATAAACAATTACAAACAATACAAGTCGAAATCCTATTCCAGAAAATGTAGGTAATTCTGCAATTCCTTGAGCGATACCAACTGTAAACGGATTCATTATTGCCGTTGTAAAACCTGCTGATGCGCCAACTAATACGATTGCAGTTCCTGTCATTGTGTCGAAACCTAAAGCAAGGGCTAATGGAATAAGAAGTGGGATATAAGCCAAAGATTCTTCAGCCATTCCCATTAAAGAACCTGCTATTGCAAAGAAAAGCATCATAATTGGAATTAATAATTTTTCTCTATTAGCTAGTTTTTTAGCCAAAGTAGAGATTAATGCTTCAATTGTGCCAGTTGCACTTAATACACCGAAAAAACCTCCGATTATTAGAACAAAGAAAATAATATTTGCTGCATCTACCATGCCCAAATGAATGGCTTTAATCATTTCAAAGAATCCTACTGGTGTTGCTGCGATTGATTTAAATGAATTTGGATCAACTGTTGAATGTCCATTGATGTCTATGTGTGCGTATTCACCTGTTGGTAAAACATAAGTAAGAATTGTTGCAATAAGTAATATTACTAATAAGAGTGCAAAGATATTAATTTTACGTTCTTTGATAACATTTCTCTGTTGTGCTATTTTATTAGCCTGAATTTGTGACATCATTTCATCTCCTTTGAAAGTAGAGTACTAGAATAATCTGATTTAATATTCTAGAATTAGTAGCAAAAAATTATTAAACGCTATTCGATATTCCCTCCTATCTTATTGGATTAACTATTAAAATTACTACAATCTACTATTAGCAAATAGCGTGCCAAGTTTTAAAGTCTAATTTTAAAGAAAATTTATGTGTTATCTGGGTTTGTTGTTTCTTTTTGGGTGATATAATAGAACCAAAAAGAACTGATTGGAGGGAATTATATGAAGAAAAACTCACTTACTTTGATTACAGGGAGTAAAAAAACAAGACAAGCTCTGTCTAATCAGTTAATTCAATTACTAGAAGATTATATAAATATTAAATCCTATGCAATTGCTGACTGTGAGTTATTAGAGTTTAAAGACGATATTATTCTTTTTTCTTCTGAAGAAGCAAAAAATGAAACCGAAAAAATAGCGACAGTTCGTGGTAAACATGTCATGGTAGGAAAGAGAACACTTAATCATGAGAATGTTGAAAAACTATTAAGGATTGAGGAGGGTACAAATGTATTAGTTGTTAATGATGATTTTCATTCTACGGTTGAATTAATACAGTCCCTTTACCAATTAGGAATCGACCATATAGAATATTTCCCATTTAAAAATGATCAATTATATTATCCAAACATAAGCATTGCAGTATCTCCTGGTGAAACTCATTTAAGTCCTTCATATATTAAAGAAGTAATTGATATAGGAGTTCGTCTTTTTGATATCTCCGCTATACTTCATATTGTTGAAATCTGTAACCTTAATAAAAACATTTCATCATTAATTTCGGAAAAATATATTAGAAATATTATTGAATTGCAAAGAGAACTTTTACATGCAGAGCAAAATGAGAAAAAAGTAAATAGGCATTTACAAAATGTTGTAGATACAGTTGATGATGGTATTTTAGCGTTAGATATTAACGGAAACATAACGGTATTTAATGAAAAACTTTCTTTGCTTTTTCAAGTACCTATTGAGAATGCATTAGGAAAACACATAGACAATGTTATTGAACTGCAAAATGTTAAGGAGTTTATATTAAATGGATTTGAAGAATTTAAATTTTTTTCCATCAATAACACTGATTTAGTCATCTATCGATTCTATATAAAAGATGATGAAAGAGTTGTAGCTACCTTTAAAAGTGTAAACAGAGCTTCTGAAATAGAAAAAACTGCTCAAAGAGAGCTTAGAAATCAAGGTTTTTTTGCTAGATACGATTTTAAAGATATTATTGGCGAGCATCAATCCATTATAGAGTGTAAAAATATTGCCAAAAAACTTGCGATGACAGAGCACCCGATATTAATCCAAGGTGAGACGGGTACTGGTAAAGAACTCTTCGCTCATGCTATGCATCAACAATCTAATCGGAAAAATGGACCTTTTTTAGCAGTTAATTGTAGTGCTTTTACGGAGAGTTTATTAGAGAGTGAGCTATTTGGTTATGACGAAGGTACCTTTACAGGAGCTAAAAAAGGTGGAAAAAAAGGGTTGTTTGAACTTGCAAATGGAGGGACATTATTCTTAGATGAAATTGGTGATATTAGCCTAAACGTACAGTCACATTTATTGCGTGTACTTCAGGAACAAGAGATTCGCAGAATTGGAGGAAGGAAAATTATTTCAATAAATGTACGGATAATTGCTGCAACTAATAAAGATCTTCATCTTAAAATTGCTGACGGTTCATTTCGGTCAGATTTGTTTTACAGATTAAACGTTTTAAATCTATTAATCCCACCGTTACGATCTCGGAAATTGGATATACCTTTGTTAGTAAATCATTTTGTTACAAAAAGTGGAAAAAAAGTGATGATGGATAAAGACGTTTTAGAAACATTAAATGATCTTGAATGGAACGGAAATATTAGGGAACTAAAAGGAGTAATTGATTACATGCTCACTGTCTGTGAAGGAGGGATTATTACTCTAAAAGATTTTCCTAATCATATTCAAACAAAAACTAATCGATTAAAGACTATAGAAAAAACTGAATATGAATTACCAAGAAGTGTCCTTGAGGTACAAGAATCCATCACGATACTAGAATCAATAAAAAATTTAAATGACATAGGAAAGATAGCAAGTAGAGAGGCCATTTCAACTAGAAGTGAGGAGATTGGTAGATACTTAACCTCACAACAAATTCGACTTCGATTAAATACAATGGAACAAAAAGGATTTGTTATTAAAGGTAAAGGAAGAGCAGGTACAAAAATTACTTCCTTAGGTACTGATTATTTATATTTCTTAAAGGGGAATTCAACACTTTTATCGAGTGAACAATGATAGCTGCCATAAACTACTTTAGAACTCAAGTTAAATATTGGGAAAAAGAAGAAATATGTCAGTATATTAATCAATGCAACCCTTGACGCTATTAGTGTTGAGGGTTTTTCTATTTGAGGGCAATTTTCTTTTTTGCGTTTCTATAACTTGTTAAATAGATGCTAATTCGATTTTTCAGCAAATCACAAACTAGATTTTCTACTAATTTTTTCGTTTTTGTCCAACGCATATTAATTTTTTATACTCCTGATTTCTTCACATGTTCGTATCTATTATACTATGAACTAATCTGCCAGTTACTTGAATAAGAAAAAAAGCTACCGAAGCAGCTTAAAGGTTAATTAACATATGTATGAGTTAGTTAAACAACATTTAGTATTTGGCAGTATAGTTGTTTAGGATTGACTAATGAAGTAAATGATTTTGAATGATTTAAAACACTTCATTTGAAGCGTTGTTACTCCAATGTTTAGCCTACTAGTCTATTCGAATACTTGACGTAGTTCAATCTGTCCTTCTCCAAGACCATGTGGGTCTGGCGCCCGCATCGCCCACTCGATGGCTTCCTCGCGAGATTTTACATCTATGAACCAGTATCCTGCAATCAACTCATTAACTTCAGCAAAAGGTCCCTCTGTAATGGTCGGCGTTTCTCCGGGAACAGGGTAAGTAATACGTATACCATTGGAGCTTGGATGCAGTCCACCGACTGACACCAGAACTCCAGCTTTCTTCAGTTCTTCATTATATTTCTTCATCGCAGCAAACATAAGATCCATCTGCTCCTTTGGCATTGTCCCTGCTTCAGAATCCTTTGATGCCTTCACAACCATCATAAATTTCATTAATAACTCCTCCTCTTGGTTATGGCTTTCTAATGTTAAACCATTATACATTGGTAACATTCTTACTGTTGCAGCTATCATCAGTATATCTTAGTTCAAGCTTTTTATCGAATGAGGTATGCTTTCATTTCAATTCACATCATCTTCATCATAATCGTAAAGTTCTTTATGTTAATTATATTACCTACAGAAGCTTTTTCCTTTTTAAATTATTTGACATCTGAGTTGAAAAAGCAAATCTTGTTGTTCAACTAAAGCATGAGTTAGTTGAACAAGATATTGTTATTTTTCTAATCAACCTTGCATTTTTTACCGAATATATCTAGTAAAGTTAGGCTAGCTTTTCCACTTGGTAATCTTAGTAAAAAGAGCAAATGAAAATACACAAAAACAAATAAAAACAAACGTACCCCAATACAAACAGTTACGATAGAGTACAAAAACAATTGAATTAAGTAAGTGTAAAGTATCCTCTGACTATTTATTTTACTTTCAATTAAGTCAACGACTAATGTGACTGGGATACCTACCACAACATAAACGAGAAACATGATAGTAGATACAAATAATACACCCATCCCATGTGCATAAAATAGATTTTCTTCACTATAATTCTCTGGACTCATATAAAAAGGCACTACATAAATAAAAATAATTGTAATGGCAATTGCTAATAAAATCTTTTTCATAAAACTACCTCTTTAATATTAAAATATAACACTCAGATTAATAAATTCTAATGTAATTTTATCATTTAATTACTTGCCATGAACTGATTTATTAACAAGTCAATTCAATTTTCCTTATTGAACTATCCTGCCATTTTGTTGAATAAAAAAAGAGCCGATCACAGCTCCAAAATGTTATCGAACTAACGCAATGCTTTAGTTGCACAACATTTTATGATTGATTATAGGAATTTAAATCTATGCACCCGTCAAATGTACTTCTAAATTTTTTAGTAAAATCATCAACTTTACTAAGTAATAAAATCAATGAAGAGTCCCAAAATACCAATTCAACCACAGCATTAGGATGTTGTATTTTGGGATTATCAACCCAAAAATTTGGATTTCCGTCTGCATAGGGTTCTACTTTAATACCATCTAAATTAATTTTCTCTTTTTTATCGAAAGCTGAAAATACACCCCATATTAAATAAAAATCCTCTTTTTCAGCAAGTTTTTTTAGGTTTTTACCAGTTATCAAGAACTTATTAAGACGATAATCTTCAAAGTAATCAAGATGTTCATCAAAATTAAACCACTCTAAATCAGTTAGAAGCCAATTAAAATCATTTTCGAGTCCATCGAATGAGTTTAATATATCTTTCAACGTTAAAAACTCCTCTAATATCGTGTTCAATTCTTCACACCTCACAACTTTTTTAATTTATTGTAGCATTTCCTTTTTAAACTAAACGGCCAATTAGTCTAATTAGAAAATCAACAATCTACTTTAACACAGCCAAAAAAATAAAGTAAAATCGAGTAAGTGATCCCATTCCAATGTACAAAATAAATGTTTTTTCACATATTCAATCAATAATAGACATTTTTTAAATGCATATCTTAATTAATAAAAGAATAAAAGTAAAATTGTAGAAATAAATAAAATAAATAAATGTACGATTTAGGTAGAACTTTATTTAATTTTTATAAGAAGACAATATTTTTATTTTAAATTAAAAAGGGGGGAGAAAAGTTGAGTTATATAGATTCATTACTAGATCGACAAGTGTTTGTACTTCTATCTGGAGATATAGCTTTTGAAGGTATTTTAACTGATGCAGGACAAGACATACTTGTATTATATAATGGTCAAAAATATTATTATATCCCTTGGATTCATGTTCATCGAGTACATTTATGTCAACTTATTAAAGATAAAATAGATGCTCCTAACGAGCCTTCAATTGCAAATGAAATTGAATTAATCTCCTACAGAAAAGTTTTAACCAATGCGAGAGGGATCTTCTCGGAAATATATGTTACGGGTAATTTGACGTTTCATGGCTATATAACAAGTGTTTTAAGTGACTACATCGTTTTTTATTCACCCGTTTTTAAAATGATGTATATCTCTTTATCCCATCTAAAGTGGCTCTCACCTTATCATCAAAATGTAACACCTTATTCAATTGATAATGCAAACTTTCCTATAAATCCATCGAATATCTCCCCAGTGCGCTCATTTGAATCTCAATTAAAAAAAGAAGAAGGGAAACTAGTTATTTTTGATGGTGGGAATGATCCAATGAAAATTGGTTTGCTGAATACGATTGAAAATAGTGTAATTGAATTATCGGTCGCAAATGGGGAAGTAGTTTTTTTAAGACTTAATCATATTAAGTCTGTTCATTTGCCTTAAATGAATTTATGTTTTTTATGAAATACTAACCGACAGATTTTGTTAATTGGGAAGCTCTTATTCTAGAGCTTCCCTTTTTTATCGGTTTCTTATATTGAAAAATATTTTAATATAATTAATCTGAAAGGAAGATATTTTCTAGTCTATCTAATTAGAAAAAATATAAATCGGAGTAGATCCTTTCAAATGTAAGTTGAATACCCACTAAATGTGATATTCATTGTGATTTTTCTAAAGGAACTATTGGACAATTGCTACAATAGTTATTTATCTTTAGGGGACAATTGTATTATATAGGTAAAACAACCATCTTCTATAAAATAATGAAATCATCTAAAACATCATTGCTATATTTGAATAATAATATAACAAATGGACAAGTTTCATTGGAAAATATTTTATAAGAAGGTGAGTTTTATGAATTTCGAAATTCTAATGAGTGCTTCTGTATTTCTCTTAACGATGGCAGTCATATTTTGGAGACCAAAAGGAATAAATGAAGCATGGCCTGCTGCATTTGGGGCAGTGATTATTTTAGTGACTGGGATCGTAACAAAAAGCAATTTAATCGATATTGTACACAAAATTGGTGAAGCTTCTATTACAATTATCGCAACGATTGTAATGGCGATTATTTTAGAAAGTTTTGGATTTTTCCATTGGTCTGCTGCTAGACTTGCAAGTTTAGCAAAAGGGTCAGGGCGCAGATTATACTGGTATATCCAGCTTTTATGCTTTTTAATGACATTACTCTTTAATAATGATGGCAGTATCTTAATTACAACTCCGATTTTAATTCTCCTATTAAAAAATCTACGTTTAAAACCACATCAACAAATACCATATCTTCTTAGCGGAGCATTAATTGCCACAGCTTCAAGTGCACCAATCGGTGTAAGTAATATCGTAAACTTAATCGCATTAAAAATTGTTCATATGACTCTTTATATGCACACAGCTATGATGTTTGTCCCTGCAAGTACAGGATTACTATTTATGTCATGGCTAATGTATATGGTATTAAGAAATAAATTACCAAAACAATTGCCGGTGTCTACCGATGATATTGAAGAGTCATTTTTTATGAAAAATTTTCATCCTTTAAAAGGGAAAATGTCAGTAGAGACAAAACAAAAAAGAACAAAATTTATGTTAAAGGTATTGGGCTTTGTTTTTCTAATGCGCTGCTTATTATTCGTTGCTTCATTTTTAGGAATTCCGATTCAATATGTAGCAGTTTTAGGTTCACTCGTCTTATTAACTTGGAGATGGTATCACTTACGGACAAGCCCTGTTGATATCTTAAAAAAGACACCTTGGCATATTTTAGTCTTTGCTTTTTCGATGTATGTGATTATTTATGGTCTCCATAATGCTGGTTTAACTGCAGCTTTAGTAAAATTCTGTGAGCCATTCGTAAATCAAGGCTTATTTCAAGCAAGCTTTATTATGGGAGGATTAGTTTCAATCCTATCTAATCTGTTTAATAATCATCCAGCTTTAATGGTTGGAACCATTACACTAACAGAAATGGGACTAGATCCGATTACATTAAAGACGATTTATCTAGCAAATATAATCGGTAGTGACATTGGATCGTTATTACTTCCAGTAGGTACTTTAGCATCCCTAATTTGGATGCACATCTTAAAACAAAATAAAATTAAGATAAAATGGAAGGATTATCTAAATGTATCAATAATCGTCATTCCATTAACAACAATCGTAACGCTGTTTCTACTATATTATTGGGTGCAATTAGTTTTCGCCTAATAAACAATTTCAATCTAATAGAAAGAGGAGATGCAAGTGAGTGATGTACAATCATTAGTTGGAGAAAAAATTTATGTACAATTATCAGGTGGTAATTATTTTGAAGGAATACTAACAGATTATGGTAGAGATGTCCTTGTATTGTACGATGGACAAAAATACTATTATATTCCATGGCTTCACGTTCACAGGGTAAGTCTTAGTAACAACTTTAAAGACAAAATAGATAAACCTACTGGACCTTCAATAGCAGAAGATATTGGAACGATCTCTTATCGTAAAATATTATCTAATGCAAAAGGAATCTTTGCAGAGATTTATGTCACAGGTAATATCACATTTCATGGAAATATTATAAACGTTCTAAGTGACTATATCGTGTTTTATTCACCGGTATTTAAAATGTTGTATATTCCTTTATCACATTTAAAATGGCTAACACCATACAATTATAATGCCAATCCCTATAACTCAAAAATCAATCTATTACCTGAAAATGCAAATATGGCATTTTCACGCTTATTTGATACACAATTAAAAAAAGAAGAAGGAAAATTTGTCGTATTTGATGGGGCGATTGACCCAATGAAAATTGGAATCCTTAAGAGTGTAGAGGAAGGTGTCATTGAATTAATTGTAGCAAGTGGAGAGGTCACTTTATTGAGGCTTAATCATATTAAATCTTATCACTTACCATAGCTGATATGTTCTTAGAAAGATTTTTTGAGCAAATGTTTACCCTTGGGGTGCGGGCAATACATTTCAGTATATTTATTGATCGACCCTTGACGTTGTATGCGTTGAGGGTTTTATATTTAGGTTATGATTCTAAATTTTAAAAATTAAAAAGTTATAGTAAACACTTTATGGCAAGCTGTTCTTGTTTCGGAAAGAAATGGTCTATTTTAAATTAAAACTTTAAACGAAAATTATGAATGAAGGCTGGGCAAGTTATTGGCATATAAGAATTATGCGCGAATTAAATCTTGATTCAAACGAAGCGATTGAGTACGCAAAACTTAATGCAGGAGTAGTTCAGCCATCAAAAACAAGCATTAATCCGTATTATTTAGGACTAAGAATGTTTGAAGATATTGAATATCGATATAATAATCCAACCAAAGAAATGAAAGAATTAGGAGTAAAACCTGGCAGTGGTCGAGAAAAAATGTTTGAAGTACGAGAGTTAGAATCTGATAGTTCATTTATCCGAAACTATTTAACGAAAGAATTAGTTATGCGTGAAGATATGTATTTATTCCAGCGCCAAGGTAAGGAATATAAAGTCACAGATAAGGCATGGGAAAATGTTAGAGATCAGTTAGTTGTCAGCAGGGTAAATGGCGGATTCCCATACATCGTTGTTCAAGAGGGCGATTACTTAAAAAATGGCGAGCTTTATTTGAAGCACTCCTATGAAAATATGGAACTTGATGTGAAGTATGTAGAGAAGGTAATGCCTTATATTCATCAGTTGTGGGGTAGAGGGGTTCATTTGGAGACGAATATTGAGAATAAGTCTGTTTTATTTAGTTATGATGGGAAGAACATTCATCGGAAGTATATTTAGGACCACCTGTAAAGGTGGTTTTCTTGTTTCATTTTTGAGATAGAATATTAATAACTTATTTAATTAAATGAAAACACTCAATTCGATTTCACATAACTGATTTTCTAAATTCAACAAAAACTTTTAATTATATTCCCTTTAAATTATTTGAATTTTGTATTTAATCTAAAATTAAGGAATTATTTGGTAAATACTTAAATATTAATTAACTTAGAAAAGGAGGGATAAAGATGAAGCTAATTCAATATGCTTTAGATTTAGAACCTACTGGCTTAACTGAAAAAGTATTAATGATTAACAATTGTAATTGCACAATCAATTTTGTTTGTTAATTTAAAGTAATTGTATAGAAAAGGTAGATGTTTCATCTACCTTTTTTGATTTGAAAGGTAGGAGAAACATATGAAAATATGCAAAAAATCTAGATTTAATGCACTGAGTAAATCATATAATATAATAATGAATTGATTTTATATAACAGCTTTACAGGTGCTATCGGTGTTATTCCAAATGATAAAAAAGAATTAGTAGTTTCTCTCCTTAAAAATGGTGAAATTTATGAAATAGACTTATATAAAGATGAAATCGTAAATGTCTTAATTGAAAACGGATTTTTTGTTCCTTTGGGAAGTGACGAACTTCTAAAAGCTAAAATATTTCATGAAGGTTATTTTAATAGTGAAAAAACCCTACAATTAATTATAATGCCGACTGAACAATGTAACTTTTGGTGTGTGTATTGCTATGAGTCCTTTTTACGGGGGCAAATGAAACCGAATATCGTAAAAGCGATTAAAAATTTAATTGACTCAAAAATTGGAAATCTAAACAACTTTATAATTTCATGGTTTGGCGGTGAACCAACTGAAGCATTAGATGTAATTTATGAATTATCTGACCATGCAATCAAAAGATGTGCTGAATATGGAGTCAATTACTCTTCAGGTATTACAACAAATGGATATAATCTTACACCTGAAATTTTCAAAAAACTAATTGATTGTAAGGTTACTTCATATCAAATTACTGTTGATGGATCCGAAGATGATCATAATAAGCGACGAATTTTACGAGATGGTGGATCTACTTATAATGAAATAATGAATAACTTGACTTCAATGAGCCAGACCTATGAAAATTTTAAAGTCGTACTAAGAGTGAATTATGACCCTGAAAATGCGAAAAGTATCAATCCTTTTTTAGAAGAAATAAAACTCAAATTTGCAGGCGACCCTAGGTTTACCCCTTCCTTTCACTCAATTGGTAAATGGGGTGGTTCGAATGATGATAATCTTACTGTATGTTCAGAAAGAGAAGCTGTACAATTTAGGTATGATGTATACAAAGAATTAAATAAATCCAATATAGACCTTTCAACTTTAAGAAACACACTACTTCCTGGAGGAAATGTATGTTATGCTGCTAAACCTTGGTCATTTGTAATCGGTTCTGATGGAACTTTATATAAATGTACTGTTGCTCTTGATGATACACGAAATAAAGTTGGGCAATTACAAGATGATGGTCAACTTCAAATAGTAAAAGAAAAGTTTGATCTTTGGGTAATGGCTAATGAATCTATCGATTCTGGCTGTCAAAGTTGTTTTTATAGACCATCATGTCAGGGAGCTTCCTGTCCATTAGTTAGATTAAATACTGGAAACAGCCCTTGTCCTACTGACAAAAAATATATAAAAAAAACTTTAGCTAGTGTAGTAGGAAATGGTTGATAAATGACACCAAAAACTAATAATCCAAGTAACCTTTTCACGCTTTCTTTAATTACATTGTATCTCGGTAGATTTGTTTCATTCTTAGGAGATTGGCTTTATATTGTTGCACTTAGTTTAATTCTTGCAAAGGAAAGCCCAATTGCCCTTTCGATCTTGTGGATTATTCGAAATGTTGCTCCATTTGCATGTAGTTTTATTGCTGGCTCTTTTGCTGATCGTTTAGGTCATAAACGAACGGTTGTTGTTGCCGAAATTGTTCGAGGTATCGCTATTTTTTTTATGGCATTTTGTTATAATACTCCCTATATATTTTTCTTCGTCTTAATAGCAAGTTCATTTGGTACTTTTTTTGCAGCAGGTTATACGCCAATTATTACTGTATTAACAACAGATTCATCAAGACACCAAGTAAATTCAATTCTTAGCTTAATTGGACAATTAGCACAGTTTATTGGTCCTTTATTAGGAGCTATCCTATTATTAAAAAACCCTGAAATTCCGTTCTTCTTACAAGCCATTTCATTTCTAATCTCTGGGTTAAGTTTCTTATTAATCAAAATTCCTGAAAAACAAAAAAAAGAAGGTGCTGTTTTAAATTTTCGTCTATTAAAGGAAGATATTACATTTTCAGTAAAATATATTTGGAATCACAACTTACTAAAAAAACTAACTATTACTATGTCAATATTTATACTGGGATCAACAATTATTGATGCATATGAAGTAGCATTTCTTAAAAATGCAGTAGGACTAAACGAAAAAGTTTACGGATTAGTAATAAGTATTGGCGGCGTTACTTATATTATTAGCTCTTTTGCAAATAGTTTTTTGGGAAAATACTTTAAAATAGGTTCATTATTTTATTTGGGACTTTTTATTGCTGTCATGGGTAACTTAATGTTTGGTTTTTCAGTAAATATTCCATTCATTATTTTTAGCCAACTATTAATTGCGATTGGTGGAACAACCTTTTTCACAACTTATTATACGTTAATCCAGACTATTATTCCCGTCGGTATCCAGGGTCGTATTTCGAGTTTTCAAAATATATTACCTACTTTAACCGCTACTTGTTCGGCTTCCATTTCAGCATTTTTTATTTCTTTAGCTCCAATTCGGTATTTTATGATAGGTAGTGCTTTTTTTATGGTATTTTCGATATTGCCTGGCTTTTCTGTTTTTAGATCATTATTAAAGAAAAACGACATATCAACTGCTAGTCAAGATAATAACAATGAATCAACGTAAATTCATTGGAAAAGAGATGTTTTTGAAAAACATCTCTTTTTTACATAAATTCATACTTGTAATACGAGGAGATATGTATGTATACCAGCGACAAGGTAAGGAATATAAAGTTACCGATAAAGCATGGGAAAATGTTAGGGAACAACTTGTAGTTAGTCGAGTAAATGGTGGATTCCCTTATATAGTTGTTCAAGAGGGGGATTATATAAAAAATGGTGAGCTTTATTTGAAGCATTCCTATGAAAATATGGAACTTGATGTGAAGTATGTTGAGAAGGTAATGCCTTATATTCATCAGTTATGGGGTAGGGGTTCTTTGGAGACGAATAATGAGAATAAGTCTGTGTTGTTTGGATATGATGGGAAGAATATTCATCTGAAGTATATATAATACCATCTCTTTAGAGGTGGTACTTTTTTCCTCACCGAATAGTATCAAACGCATATAACATTACACCTCAGGACACCAACCTCAATAGACAATGCGATCAGCTTATTTGGAAAAAGTGATTCGAGATGCAGGAGGTTGCACTGATAGGTGGATACCAATCAACGGAAGTGTTACAATCGCTGAAGCCAAGGCTGCTGGCTTTAAAATGCTAATTACACGTGATTCATTGCTATATATATGGATGATCTAGATGGTGATGGTTTAGTAGGTGAATAATCAGAGTTATGCGACGATTCTTTACTTCTTATTAAAGTAACGAGGGAACTTATAAAAGGATGATCTAAAATCGTTCATCCTTTTTTCGTTATACGGAAAAATAGTTGAATTAGAAAAAGGACTATTTACATATTAATAGAATAAAAAGTAATATATTAAAAAGTGCTAAAGGAGACAGTATGATAAAATATGTAGTAATTAGTATAATTTTTATTCCAATAGTTATTATTATTTGTAATTTGAATTCTGAAAATTTAAGTGTTTGGATGCTAGTAATATTGTTTTCACAAACGACTGTTTATACCCTTTGGGATTATTTTAAAAAAAGAAGTAATGATAAGAAACATTATAATTAACTTATGTATTATTAGAGCAATGGATGGAGCATACAGTTGTTAGGTGCGCCAATTTTCAAGACGCTTCTAACGCTGATAACTGCACTTATAATGCTTTTTCATATTCTTAATCTTTCCCAAACAAAAAAGAAAGCTACAAAAATATGTAGCTTTCTTTTTTCTTATCTTGTGAATTTTTGTACTTTTGTTGAGGTAGCAACTAGTTTTGTTCTTGAACTATCACTATATGTATAAGTAATTGTTTTAACGTAATCGTTAACAGCATCTTTATCAACGTAAGTTTGTTGTTTGTAGTAATAAACTGTGGGTTGACCAAAATAAGCCAATGCACCTAATGTTACTGTTGCTACTGCTTGAACAGTCTTAACTTTCACATACGTATTAAGTCCTCCCAATAGGATAAGGGCTACGTTATACGCATCTTTATCTAATTTGTTTGTACCGTATTCAGTACCAATTAAATCCCAAGAGTATGATGGACCATCAGATACTACTACGTAAGTTTCAAAGTCAGAAGTTGGTTGGCTTCCAAATTCATTAGTAATTTGAGCTTTAACTGTACCATCTTCATTGTAAATAACAGTTTCTGATGATAGAAGATAACCATTATCACTTATTTTAAATTGTTCAGCACTTTTTTCTTTACTGTAAGTGACACCTTTTTCAAGCATTTGGGATGTCCTTTGATCTAATTCTTGGATGTTCTGTTCGTAATTAATTTCTGTCTTTTGTTCCTTAGGATTTGTTTTTGCTTGTGTTACAGTAGTCGCTAGAGGACTGAGAACCATTGCGAAAACTAGAGATAAAGATACTAATTGTTTTTTCATTTGATGTCTCCCCTTTATTTTTGTTGGGATTAATTCCCATCTACATCTATATTACCAAAGTTTCAAAAATTAAAAAATTGGGAAAATTTTAACGTCTTTTGTTACATTTTTAACAGAAATGTAAGAAAGTAAGAATAAAATAGTAAAATCTGGCTTTATATCAAGCACCTGTATTGGGAAAAATTACTCAGAAATTTAGTTCAGACGATATTCCTGGAATAACTGGTGAGCTTCCAAACGATTATCTTACTTTTTTTAAACATTATAATGGAGGGTAAGTAGATAACTGTGTCAGTAATTACTACGAGATTGAGAACATTTATTTATTTTAACATCTATGTTTGGTTTAAAATGGGAATCTGATAAGGATTTTATGACTCAGTTCGAAATTTATAAAAATAGAATACCTAATAGCTGCATTCCGATAGCAAGTGATGCAGGAGGTAGCTTTTGGCTGTTTAAATTTATCAAAGAATAAGTTATAGGTATGTATATTTTGACACCATGAAGAAGAACTTGAAGAAGAATACATAGGATTTAGATGGATATGAAGTAGAAGATATTTGGGTTGATGATAGCTAATTAGGAATTTTAATAAATTGATTTTTAAATTAACGATAGCGACTCTAAAATAAATTTAAGTGCGATGGTTATTTTAACATTGTATATGGTCTTCAATAAATGAATAAGGGGTTATCCGATAATTGGGGAAAATATTTCGCACTAAAGATTTAATAAATAAGCATCGAATAGCTTTTATTGAGCAAATTACTAAGGTTGTTAGAAGACGGAAGGCTGGGCAAGTTATTGGCATATAAGAATTATGCGTGAACTAAATCTAGATTCAAATGAAGCAATCGAATACGCAAAGCTTAACGCAGGAGTAGTTCAACCATCAAAAACAAGTATCAACCCATACTATTTAGGACTAAGAATGTTTGAAGATATAGAAGAGCGATATAATAATCCGACGAAAGAAATGAGAGAGTTAGGTGTTAAACCTGGCAGCGGTCGAGAAAAAATGTTTGAAGTACGAGAATTAGAGTCTGATAGTTCATTTATACGAAACTATTTAACGAAAGAATTAGTTATGCGCGAAGATATGTATTTATTCCAGCGACAAGGTAAGGAATATAAAGTAACTGATAAGGCATGGGAGAATGTTAGAGATCAACTTGTAGTAAGTCGGGTAAATGGTGGATTCCCTTATATCGTTGTTCAAGAAGGGGATTATTTAAAAAATGGGGAGCTTTATTTGAAGCATTCTTATGAACATATGGAACTTGATGTGAAGTATGTTGAGAAGGTTATGCCGTATATTCATCAGTCAAAACCAGGCTTCATAGAGCTAGGAAGAAGCTGAAAGTTTTTTTTTGAGGAGGATAAAATTGATGAATTGGAGGGGACCTTTTTCTGAATATAAATGGACAAGCATTCCGAACTATGTTCAGAGAGGAGTATTAATAAAAGGTTTCGTGCTTTAAAAAATGGGGCACAAAGTTGTAACCTTCTTTCTTAAATTCTAATTTCACTCAGTAAAAATCTAACTTTATCTATATCAGAAATAGACCCTCAATAAAAAAATAAACGTGCAAGGCATCCAAGGATCCCAATACACGTTTAGAAATACAAAAATAAGAAGTGCGGGATCTTAGCAGTAAATATGTTATTTACGAACATCTACTTTGACCCATCGTCAATAACTTCTGAACTATATCGATCGATCCCATCTGCTATCTTCATCAATAAATTTATTAAATATTGTTGATCCGATAGTTTTCGATCTTCTTCGGGATTTGTCATATATCCAAGTTCTATTAAAGTAACAGGAACCTTTGACCAATTAAATCCTGAGAGATCGTCACGATAGGAAATTCCTTTTACTATTGTAGATTGGTCTTTTTTTACTTCTTCAACTATATTCTGTGAAATTAGTAAGCTATCCTTATAAAGTGAAGGGATATATGGATTTTTTTTAGACGGAGTTAAGACAGAAAATCCTTTTGTAGAATTATCATTTGACCCGTCGGCATGGATTCTTATAAATAAATCAACATTGTTTTTGTTCGCTATTTCTGCTCTTTCTTTATTGCTTAAATTTACATTATTTGTTGTACGAGTGAATATGACATTGTAACCTCTTTTTTTAAGGATTTCACCTAATTTAAGTGATGCCTCTAAACTTAAAATATACTCGGGCTTCTTCGTCACTACTCCAGTTGTACCACCAGTCACCTTTATCTTCATTTCACTAGAGCCCGGTCCTAATGGTTCAAGTGCTGTATTTGCTTTGCTTTGGTGACCCGGATCAATACAGATTATAAGTGGTTTTGTGGAGTTCTTCTTTTCATATGTTTGTATGACTTTATTTGATTTTTCTTTAAGGGTTTCTATTTTAGACTGCTGAATTAGTGATGTTTTGTGCGGTTTAATATCAGAATGATCTTTTGGATAAAATAAAAAACTTAAAATACAGATTGTAAAGATCATAAAAAAAATAATGCTCTTTTTATTAACTACCAACTTCAATTAAGGAGCTCCTCCCTAGCTTTGATTAGGTTTACATTATAAGTTTCAATCTCACTTAAAGTACCATTATAATTCACATTTGGACTATACCATGATTGAGCTAAAAAATAGTTGCGCATTTTAACCGTTTTAAAAATGTATCCATGACGTGCATAAATTTCGTTTCTAGCTATACCCAACTCATCTTTCGTCAAATAATCTATATCATCTTGAGTTAGTTTTCTTATATTACTCATTGGCAAGATAAACTCATTTGCAGTAGACATGTCACCATATACCATTGTATGGATTACGATAGCTAAATCATCTTTCGAATTTCCTTCCAATACAGGTATTGAAACACCGCAAGAGCCTGAATAATACATTAAATCATCGTTAGATAACGTATGTGGATACTGTGCAACACATTGATCACCTACATAAATATACCATGATGTATTTTTAGACATTGCTATTTCATCTGCAATATTTGCTACTTTAATCGCCCAATCCCTTATTGGAGAAATTTCTCCACTATCATATAAATTAAATATTAATTGAAGATTTTGAAGAGAAATATTATTAGCTGTTAAATTTATTACACCATCACTTTGTGTTATGTCCCAACTACCAACAGATAGACTTTTACTCCCATCGTAAATTTTTAATTGTTCTAATCGATTTATATAAGAAGGAATCGTTTGGGTATTAGTTGGATTTTTTTCAGAAACTTTTTCTGTCTCTTCCACTTTTTCTTTCTTTTTCGCTTTATCTTTCTTTTTTACCTGATTCGCTACATGTTGTGAGTGTTGACTTTTACTTGTAAGTTTTGGATAAATTAAATAAATTGCGACTGCCAATACGATTAATACGGCGATTGAAATCAGTATACCTTTCATTCTATTATACTTATTTTTATAATTACTTTCCTGCAAATTCCGATTTTCCGAACGAGTTTCGACCTGATTAGTCACTTCCGGATTACTAGTTCTTTCTCCGCAATTTGTACAAAATATTGCCCCTTGCTCTAAGTTTCCACCACATTTAGTACAGTAAGCCAAATTTTCTCACTCCCTTTTTAATATTTAAAATTATTCAAATGTTGACTTTAAGAAAAAATGCATTTTATTTTTTTAGGAAAGAATGCGATAAGGTGGCTGAGTTGCAATGCAGGAAAGAAGTGGCATGTAGAATTGATAAAATATGAAAAAGACGATTAATCCACAAGAAAAGCATTGGATTAAAAAACGACTAAGAGGATTCTCTTTAGTCGCTTTGTAAAAATAAATGAAGTTTACACAATAATAAATATATGATTGGTCTCTATTTCAAAGCACAAAAATTTAATATACTTCCTATAATGCATACAAAAAAATTATAAAAATATCCTGAGAAACGGTGAATTCCCCCAATTATAAAATTCAACTAATTAAATATAAATATTAAAATGATTTGATTTCTATAAAAAAATAAGTGGGGCAGGGGGAGAAGTCGGTTTTAAATAGAGGTTTTTTCTTTTAAATACCAACACGAATATACTCTCGAAATAATCCAACCTAATAATATACCACCAGCGTTTAAGATTACATCATCGATATCCATCACTTTATTAGGGTATCCTGTTATATAATTGATTCCAAACTGAATTATTTCAATTGACAGAGACAGAAAAAGACCAAATAAAAAAATTATGAAACCGCAGAATTTTTCTTTTTAGTACTACATAGAGAACTGGTATTGGAAGTAATAAAAGAATGTTACCTATTACTTGTATCCATAGATCATGTTCAATCGAATTGAGAATTGTCTTAAAAGGTAAAAATTGATAAAAGAGTTTACTAGTTAATTCGGGATTTTTTATATAAAAATACGTAATTGGAAAGAAAACAACTTTTACTAAAGATAAGAAGTAAAAAAACCATATTGTAAAATGATAGAATCTTTGCTTTGTAAATGTTTTACTAATCCATTTTATCTTCACAAAATATGAAATTAATCCTAACAAAAATACAAATATAAATTCAACAGGATCTAATGTTACTGAAAAGCCGATCATGTTAGTATTTCCAAGATATAGATGTTTTTCCTTCGATTAAGGTCTGTGTAGTTTTCTTTTATTAACCAATTCATTGTATCCTCCTAAAATTTAGTAATGGGAAAGTCCCTCAACTAATAAATCGGAGGAATTTATAAGTAAATAAAGCATTCTATGTGAACAAAAATTGAACTCAAATTCTTGTGTAAATTCTTCCAAAACAAGGAAATAGTTGATATTATGACGAAATAATATAAAACACTTCATGAAAGGCTGGTCTAAAATGCTTAATATCGTTTTTCCTGGTTTAGTCTTAATTATTTTAATTGCTGTATTTGTACTATTTAATAGAATCATTAAGAAATCTAAAAGATCATAGTTTGAGAGCGAAAAGAATCTACAATTTGATTCTTTTTTTATTTAGTTCTTCTACATAATGTTTTTTACTTTAAATTAAAAAACGTTAACTCAGTTTTTTAATAACTTCTTCAACGATTTTATTCGTTATTCCGTTAAAGGGAAGACATCGAATAAAGTGATCATTTAATTTCCCCATATGCCATTGATCATCTATGATTACAAACTTTTCAACGTCTTTTCTACTTAACCATTTTGATATTTCCAATTCTCTTATTTCAGGATTCATTTTCAAATCAATTATAGGTGTAATATCAATTATTAGAGCAGGGTTTATATCACAATCCTGAAAATTTCTAATAAGTTCTCTCCAAAGGTAACCATCTTTGCTTTGATGGATTCGCCAAGTCGAGGTGATTACAATTCCAGCTTGTGTCTTTTCGGTAATCCTTTTCAAATTTTCCATTGCCTCTTGATCAAACTTAATACAATCAATTTGGTTTAAATTATTTCTTCTAATTTGACGATCAGAATTTAAAACTCCGTCAATATCTAAAAAAATAATCTTCATACTTTTCACCTTCCTAACTAAAAATATATAAACATTTAATTATTCATTCCTATCAAGAGTTTGTTTTATAAAAATAAATAAACTTCATTTAAAATAGAATTAATTTAAAACGAAAATTTAAGAATCACTTTAACAAAGATTACAAAATATTCATACAAATTTATACCTTATTTACAGTATATATACAGTTCCTAAATACTCTTCCGTTATATTGAAAGTAAGAAAATATTCAATAGGGAGTGTTATTCATGGGGAACAAGAAAACGATTATTAGTACTGCTTTAACAATTGCAACTGCAACAACATTGGGATTTAATCATTTCGTAGATGCAAAAGAATCGGATAATAGTCACAAACAAGGAAAGGCTAAAAATGTGATTGTTTTTGTTGGCGACGGAATGGGAGCTGCACACCGTGAGGCGATCCGACTGGCTACTGTTGGACAAACTGGTAAACTAGCAATGGATGATATGCCTTATGCTGGATTGGTACATACTAGCTCAACTACCGCTATTACAGATTCGGCTGCTGCTGCTACTGCTATGGCGTCAGGGGTAAAAACGTATAATGGGGCTATTGGTGTTGATGCAAACAAAAAGTCAGTAAAAACAGTCTTGGAAATGGCAAAAGAAGCTGGGAAATCAACTGGTTTAGTCACAACTAGCCAGATTACGGATGCAACTCCAGCAGCATTTGGTGCCCATGTGACAGATCGTTCAAAACAAAGTGACATTGCTAAGCAGTATCTTGAAAACAGCAAAGTCGATGTTTTATTAGGTGGGGGAGAAGACTTTTGGTATCCTGCAGGAAATGCTGGAAGCTACGAAGACCACCCAGCAAAGGATCCTTCTGAACAAAGTAAGGGAACACAAGGTAATCTTGTTGATGAAGCGAAAAAGCTTGGCTACAATTACGTAACGAATGCAAATGAGCTACAAAAAGCGAAAGACGGTAAGTTGTTAGGTCTTTTTGCAAATGAAGAAATGTTCGAACAAAGAGAAGAGGGAAAAGGTGATCTTTATGATCCAGTAGTTTCTCTTCCTGACATGACAAAAAAAGCGATCGATACTTTATCGGATAATAAAAAAGGTTTCTTCTTAATGGTAGAGGAAGAAGGCACAGACGAAATGTCTCATGAGAACAATGCTGAAAAAATGATCAAAGCTGGTCAAGAACTAGATAAATCAGTATCTATAGCTAAGGAATACGCAAAGAACCACCCTGACACTCTTGTTCTTGTAGTAGCAGATCATGAATGTGGCGGCTTATCAATTGAAGATGTGGACAGGAAAGATGAGTCAGGCGATGGGATTTCTAAAGAAGACGGACCATTTAATGTAGCAAACAGTAGCAATCAATTCATGATTGACTGGACAACAAGTGGTCACGGTGGCGTATCTGTTCCTTTAACGGCGATTGGTGCTGGATCAGAGTTATTATCAGGAACATATGAAAACACTTATATCTATGAGGCTATTAAACAAGCAATGGGTTTGAAAAAATAATTTTTGTTGAAAAACATTCCATTTATCTAATGGGATGTTTTTTTATGGAGCGCCAGGCAAGCTTAACAACAAAAAGAAGATCGTCATTATTTACTAAAATCCAAGAAGGGTAATTACATACACAAAGAGAATTAATGTTTTAAGGAAAAATACGGAAGAAATTATGCTAAAGATACTTTAATTACATTGAAACAATAAAATAATTAAGAAAAAGGTAGTGTTATGTTGAGAAAATGGGTTATAGTACTTTTTTTAATTTGTTTTGTATTAATTGCTTTTATACAGATTAATAATACGTTTAAATTATTTAATTTCAATTCGCTATCTGAATCGGAAATTCCAAAAATTGATCACATTGTAATAGTAATTGAGGAAAATCATGCGAAACAGCAAATTATGGGGAATCATTTTGCACCTTATATTAATTCACTAATGAACCAAGGTGCCAACTTAATTAACTATCATGCAATTGAACATCCTAGCCAGCCGAATTATTTGGACTTGTTCTCTGGATCAAATCAAGGTGTCACTGACGATTCTTTACCAAAAACAAAATTCTCAACAGATAATTTAGCAAGTGAGCTTAATGAAAATAAATTAACATTTGCCGGTTATTCTGAAGATTTGCCTTCAATTGGTTTTAATGGAGAATACAACAAAGATTATGCACGCAAACACAATCCATGGGTTAATTTTGCAAATGTCTCAAAAAAAGCAAATCAACCATTAGAAAAATTCCCAACAAATTTTAGTAAACTGCCAACTGTTTCCATTATAATCCCTAATCTCCAAAATGACATGCACGATGGAACAATTAAACAAGGAGATCAGTGGTTAAAAAAACAAATTGGTGAGTATGTCAAATGGGCAAAAACGAATAATAGTTTGTTAATTGTAACATGGGATGAAGATGACTTTTCACATAATAACAAAATTCCCACCGTTTTTGTCGGACCCATGGTAAAAAAAGGACAATTTAACGAAAATTTAAACCATTTTAATCTTTTACATACAATAGAGGATATTTACGGATTAAAGCATGCAGGGACAAATAAATCTGTTAAAACTATTAAAAATATATGGAAATAATTATTGGTTTATTAATAGTGGATATAGACAACAAATATGAGTCTAGCAAGGTGATTTTTGGAAAACAGTAGCTATCAATTCAGGATTGAATAGACAACAAGTGGTGATTTTTAGATACATTCCATTTTAGTATGGAATGTTTTTTCGGGCTAAAAAATTGAGTGGATAAATTAATTGTAAAAAAGAGTATATTTATTTTATTTAAAAATAAACGGCTGTCCTATTTGAAATGATAAAGGACAGCCATTTTTTACTCAACCTTGAGTAAATTTAAATCAATTAAGGTCTTAAAAGGAAAGTGTAAATTTAATAGCGAATATCTATCATAAGAGGTGTTCGGACAATATCGTTTTTAAAAAGATATAGGCAATGGCTTTTCAAATTTGAGAATAGAAGGAATGATCTAGCTGAATTCATTTTGGAGATAATTTTTTTACCTTCGCTTTTTATTGGAACAAAATTTCTTCTTAAGAATTATTCTTTTATTATTGCTTTACTCGTTGTGTTTTTAGCTATAAATCTCTATTCTCTCTCGGATGGCTTTTTAAGAAAAACTTTTAATGAATTTAATGTCAACATACCAAAATGGATCAGTATTATTCCGACTACTTTAATCATTGCTTATATAATTTTTATAGATAAATAGAAATGATTCCTTCAATTGTATCATTTTAGGCAATCATTCAGCATAACAGGGAACTAGATAAACTAAATAAATCTAGTATTTTAAGGTAGAGAGTATTTATGAACCTTTCATAAAAAGGAAGTGATCTGTTGTTAGAAAATAGTATTAAATGTGAACCAAATGTATCAAAAAAGAAAATCTTTGCATCTCTTTTATTTGTTCCAGGTTTTTATCTAATGGTTTTATTTACAACCGTATTAATCGTATTTGTTGGAAGTGGGTTAATCTTTTCATTCATTACTTTGTAGGTAAATTTTTAGGTGAATTAGGATTTGCTTATTTTGGATTAATTTTACTCGATGCTTTACCTTTTTTTGGAATGATATTTGGAGTGGTAAGTTGTTTTATTGCAATTATTTCTATGTTTTTTAAAAATAAACAATTTGAGCCGGCTATATTAATTAATCCACATGAGCATCCAAAACTTCGTGATTTAATTTCTGAACTTTCTGCAAAAATGGATTCACAAATGCCAGACGCGATGATTTTGCATGTAAAATCAAAATTTTTTGTGTCTGAAGGCAAAATTAATGTCTTTAATGGAACTGCAAAAGGTAGAATACTTGCAATTAGTTTTCCTTTACTTCATGTATTAACGGTAGATGAACTACGTGCGATTATTGCCCATGAACTCTCGCATTTTACGGGAAGAGATTTAGTTTTCAATAGGTTCGTTTCGCCTGTATATAAAGGTGCAAATAAGTATTTAGACTATATTACATCCTTATTTAATCACAATGGTCGTCGTCGTCCAATATTTATATCGATTCCAATGATATTACCAAAAGTACTTATGGAGTATTTTCTTAAGACTTTTCACAAATATAATATGAAAATTTCTAGAGAAATGGAGTACAGAGCCGATTATATTGCCTCGAAAATGTGTGGAAATAAAAATTATAAAGAAGCTTTGTCCAAGTTAATAAGTCATGGTAATATTTTTAATCGATTAATTGATGAACAAATGACTGAGAAAATTGTTCATGGTTTTCAATTTGAAAATTACTTTAGTTTTTACCGTGAACATGTTGAAACATACAAAAAGCAAATAGAGGAGTCATTAGCAAAAGCTTTAAGTGATCCTGAAGCAGAATTCGCTACACATCCGACATTGAAAAATAGAATTGTAAATCTACCGAATGTTGATACAATATATGATAACAATGGAAAAGCATTAGAGTTAATAAATTCGTTTGATTATTTAGAGGTAAGTATGACAAAGCACTATACTTATTATTTAAATAACAATGCTCTTCATTTCTGATAATTCATTGCTTTATATTTTAAAAAATAAGAAAAGGGGCTAAAAAATAGCTCCTTTTTTCTTTTATTGGTAACATAATAAGGAAGGATTAATATTCTTTTAAATTGAATATTTTAATGGTTAACAAATATGAGAAGTTCTCTTTAACAATTTCAATACAAATAAATGTTTGCTAGTTTATAAGGCATAGTTAGATTGGGTCTTTGATGTAAAATGCAAATGTTTGGGAACAGGAGGAAGCATCATGACAAAAATAGCAATTATTTCAGATATCCACGGAAATAAAACTGCATTAGAAGCAGTTTTAAAAGACATTTGCTCTAGAGAAATTGAGAGGATTTTTTGCTTAGGTGACCTAATTGGAAAAGGGCCTCAAGGCTCAGCGTGTATAGAGCTCGTTCAAAAAAATTGCGAAAAAGTAGTCCGTGGCAATTGGGATGTATTTATTCAGTCACCTGCAGAAAATGATTTTATTCAATGGTTTAGAGACCGATTAAAAGAAGAAGACTATCAATTTCTAGCTTCATTACCTTTTCATATTGACCTTGAATTAAATGGACAATTAATCAGGTTTTTTCACGCTTCTCCAAGGAGTGAATTTGAGAGGATATTACCATTTCATCCAATTGAAAAACGATTAAGTATGTTTGAAAATAGTGAGATAACAAATTCAAACAAAAACGATAAAACTCCTGATATCATCTTTTATGGAGATATACATACTACCTTTTTGGAAACTTTCAAAAACGGAATTTTATGCAATGTAGGTAGCGTTGGAAATTCCCTTGATTTAACTTCAGCGTCATATGCGATTCTTGATGGTACTTATTCAACTAATTCAATCCAATTTGTAAGGGTGGAATATGATAGAGAAGCTGAACTTATGATTGCCGAAGAGTTAAAATTGCCGGATTTAGACAAATATCATGATGAAATAATGTTCGCTAAGTATAGAAATTCATAATTTAAAATTAAAAACAGTGGGAAATCGTATCTTCCCACTGTTTATTTTATTATTTAACTGTTTTTTTTTATGGTTTTGACAGTCTCAATTAACTTTTGTCATTTCCTATTGCTAAGAGCATATTATTGTTACACTCAATTATACTAGATTAATGAATATGTTATGTGCAAATACAAACTTCAAAAATAAAGGAGATTTATCATGGAAAAACAACGTAAAATTATATTATACATTGGTACTTCAATTGATGGCTATATAGCAAACAATGATGGCACGTTAGAATGGCTAGAAACAACAGAAGTAGAAGGAGACTCTGGCTATATTACACTTTTAGAAAGAATTGACACTGTTGTGATGGGAAAAGGAACATATGACGTCGTTCGTGGTTTTGATATGGAGTATCCTTATAGTACATATAAAAACTATGTGTTTTCAAAATCTGCAACCGGATCTGATGAATATGCTACTTTTATAGACGAAGATATTAAAACTTTTATACAAGATTTAAAACAACAACCTGGTAAAGACATTTGGTTAGTCGGTGGAGGCAATCTAGTTCGAGAATTTTTTAAAGAAAATTTGATTGATGAATTTCAACTAGCAATCGCTCCAATCGTTTTAGGGAAAGGAATCTCTCTTTACACTGGTGATGACATTACCCAAAAATACACTTTAACGAAAGTAGAAAAATTAGGTCAACTTGCTATGCTTCATTATGTTAGGAAATAATATTTATGAATGTTCCTATTTAGTAGAGTAGATCGCTGGTTATTAAAAAATTACAAATAAATTACAGTCCTATATTATTGGTCTGCAGTAGCAGATCTTTTTATTTGCTTAATTTTATATATTGGCTAATTTCATGAAAAAATCGACTTTTGTCGGTCTTCTTATTTTTGTAACAATTGATTGATTAAATAACAAGGGAGGCTGAATATTTTGTCGAATAATAAGATAAGATTAAAAATATTTTCGGTAATAGGAGATGACTAATGCCAAGTAAATTTAATGGATTTCTGAAAAAATTTAATATAAATAGTGATAAAGTCATTAAGAAAAAGGAGTGAGTTGAATGGTAGAAACAGTAAACTGGAAAAATAATGCTATTGGACGTAATTTTATAACTTCTTTTAGTGGAGGGAAAGATAGTGTACTAGCTTTATATAAAGCTATGAAAATAGGGGAAGCGGTTGGATTAATCGTTATGCTAGAGGAAGAAGGGAACCGTTCTAGATCCCATGGAATGCCTCCCGAAATAATACGCGCTCAAGCTGAATCAATAGGTTTACCTGTTTATACAGGGGTGGCAAGTTGGTCGGAATATGAAAAAGTATTTACACAGCTATTAGTAAATGCAAAAAATCAAGGAGCAGATGTATTAGTAACGGGTGATATTGATATGCCTGTTCAAGATTGCTGGCATGATAAGGTTACAAAAAATGTTGGATTAATGCTTGGTATGCCATTATGGGAAATGAATCATCGTGAAGCTGTCGATGAGTTTTTAAATAAAGGTTTTCAAACCATTGTTGTAACAGTCAACTTAACGTTAGGAATGCGGGAAGAAGATTTAGGACGAACGTTAACTCACGAATATGTGAAGGAGCTTGAAAATCGAGGGATTGATCCATGCGGAGAAAGTGGTGAGTTCCATACTACCGTGATAGATGGACCGATTTTTAAGTATCCGATTTTAGTTAAAAAGTGTGAGATTATTAGGGACGGAGAATATGCTTATTTGCCTTTAGAACTTGCATAATTGAAAAAGGAATTAAGAATGTATATAAAATACTAAATTTATTAAGGTAAAATTCAGATAACAAAAAACTTCTAGGGAGAATATCCTATGCATTCTTTTTTTCAAAAAGGAAGACAACGATATATGAAAATTGGATTAAAACCTATAGTTTTGATTGCAATAATATCTGCCGTTTTAATCTTAAGTGGATTTGATATGAATATTAAAGAGGTATTGATTTATCTTGTACTTTATCAGACCGGAAAGAGTATTATCTATTACTTTGAATCAAAAAAAGTAAATTGGAAGGAAAGTATTAATGGAATTATTATTTGTTTATTATTTGTATGTGTATATCACATTTTATTTCATTTCTTGATTTCAGTTGGTTTTAAGTCCATAAAGGTTATTAAAGCTATAATCTGCTTACTAGTTGGCACTTTGGGAATATTATCATTTTTGGATATAACACTTATTATTCCTTTTAAGATTCTTAAGCAAAAGGGAATTAAAAGAAAATAGTAATTAAAGTTTTTATAAATCAAATTATAGCTATATTAATTATTATTTCAGTTTCAGGAATATAGAAATTTCATAGGGTTCTTAAAGGAGTTTGTAATTTGTCTACTATAATACTAGAAAATAAAAAAAATTGGCAGAAAAGAAGACGATTTTTATTTAAAATACTAATTTCTGTAAGCGTATTATTTTTGGTGTTAATCGGATATGGAGTATACTGGGTATTTTTTGATATGAATAGATTACCAAAAGGAGATTATCTTACAGAAGAAAAATCTCCAAACGGAAATTATACTTTAAAAGCATTCGTAACAAATGGAGGAGCAACAACTGGATATGCTGTTAGAGGAGAACTGGTATATAACAAGGTAAAGAAGAGTAAAACTGTATACTGGAATTATCGTGAGAGCGCAGCAGACATTGAATGGATCGATAATGATACAGTTGTTATTAACGGACACAAGCTGAATATACCTGATGATAAATTTGATTTTCGACATAATTAAATATAGTTTTATGAGGGAATTACATAGATTTTAAGATGATAAGAAAAGGTAGGGAAGGAGCAATCCTATGAAATTGTTATTATCAATCGTGTTAGCATCCATTTTAGGTATATTTCTTTTGATGATAGGAGAAGTTGGTATAATTATAGGATTCGGAATTGTAGCTGGTACTTTATTTAGAGGAGTATATCTTTTAAACGATTTAAGCAAGAGACTTTCAAAAGTAGCTCCAATTATACCGAAATCAGTTAAGGTAAAAGAAGCTTATGAAAATTATTTAAGAGAAAAAGAAATAAACATTTGAGGATGGAAATTATTTCAATCCTTTTTTTGTTGTATACTCTTTAAATGGTTCTTACTTTTTATAATAAAATGCTGAAATTAACCCAAATTACAAATAAGCTTTGTTAGTGTAATATTATAATAGAATTATATATAAAATTGTAATTATACTTTTATGGGGGAAATAGTAGTGGTAACAACAAATAGTAAATCTATATCTTCATTAACTTTAGGCGTTTTATCGATCATCATTCCTTATATTGGCTTTATACTTGGTATAATAGGTCTATTTATTTCTCGAAAAAGTATTGCCGAAATTAATCGCTCGAATGAAAAAGGGAAAGGTCTAGCGATTTCAGGAAGGGTTTGTAGTATTGTTGGAATATGTATACAGGCAATTTTGATTATCATTTTAGTTTTAGGAATTATTACATTTTTTTCAATGAATGATAATATGACTTTTTAATGAGAACAAAATAGAACAAGGGTTTTCGAATGAAAAAAAGTAGATAAATAGCTTTTAATCATAATAAAACTTTGATGCGACTTTGACTGTTTGGATTTAAATGTATATAGTTTAAATTATAGTCTTACGTATCTACATAATTTTTGATTAAGGAGGGACGGACATGGAAGTTTTTGCAGAATATTTAGCAGGTATTGATCATCCAGACCACCGTGAGCGGACTGCTGAAATTTTGGATTGGATTTCGAATAAATTTCCTAGCCTAGAGCCGCAAATTAAATGGAATACGCCTATGTTTTCAGATCATGGTACATTCATTATTGGCATTTCGACTGCAAAGCAACATATGAGCGTATCACCTGAAGAAAAAGGTATTGTTCAATTTGCCGATGAAATTGCAAATGCTGGTTATAGTGCTACAAAAGGATTGTTTCGTATTCCTTGGAAAGTCCCGGTTAATTATGAATTACTTGAGAAAATGATTGAGTTCAATATTCAAGATAAAGCAGAATTTACGACTTTTTGGCGTAAATAATGTTACTCATTTCATAAACTAGTTGGTAAAGATTAAATTTAATAGCAGTACGATTAATTAAAAATAGGAGCTGACTAGTTCAGCTTCTATTTTTTGTTCATAAAGATTTAAATAGTAACAAGGTCATTTTAAGTACTAAATCGAATAATATAGAATCAATGTTTTAAGATAAGTGGTGATTTAAGTGAAAAATAGTGTACCAAATAAAATCCATATCATTGGTTCAGTTGGAAGTGGAAAGACGACATTAGCAAGGCAGATGTCCAAAAAGCTAAATATACCTTATTATGAGTTAGATAATGTTGTATGGAAAAGGCAAAAGGGTCAAAACGATATCAGGCGTTCCGAACAAGAAAGAGAATGCTATTTAGATACACTCATTCGTTCGGATACATGGATTATTGAAGGTGTTCATAATGAAGAATGGGTAGGTAATAGTTTTAAAAATGCAGACTTGATTATTTTTTTAGATACCAAATATTCTGTTAGAACCTACCGAATCATTAAAAGATATTTCTTTCAAAAACTTAAATTAGAGAAGTCAAATTATAATCCGACACTTAAAATATTCTTCAAAATGTTTAAATGGAATAAGTATTTTGAACAAGTGGGGAAACCAACATTTTTTAAAAAGTTTAAGGATTACAATGATAAAATATTAGTCGTTTATAATATAAGTGAGATTGAAGATTATTTTAAAGAACACAGATCAAAAAATATAGGAATCGCAAATTAAGCGGTTCCTAATTTTTGTATTTAGCAGCTATTTCTTAATGTAATGGGATCGGAAGGTTTTCTACTAATTCTGATAAAAATACAAATTTAGCTTCTTCTTTAATTTTAGGTATGTATTCCTTTATTACATTTGAAGTAATTTCGCCTGGTTCGCCAACATGTCCAATCGCAATCATAGTTGGTTCGATTCTTACTTTTTCTAAAAGTAATCGAGTTTGCTTTTCTATATGTTTATAGGTGTATAAATCATCGAAAAATAACTTGTTTTCAATGACCGGCACGCCTATCTCATCTGCAATTTTAGTAACTACGCTCCGATAATTCGTCTTACTATCGAAAAAAAATAGGCCCTTTTCTTTACAAGCAGTTAAGACAATGCGCATTACTCTCTCATCGGAAGTTGCTTTTGAACCCATATGATTATTTATTCCTATTGCGTATGGGACGTCATCAATAGCGGCTAGAACCCTTCTTCGAATTTCGTCATCACTTAAGTTGGTCTTAATCGCATTTGGACCTAACCAACTTGCTTTCCCTTTCCTTGGTTCCATTGGTAAATGAACTATTACTTCATAACCTTTAGAGTGGGCGACAGTTGCATCCTTTTTAGTAGAAGGTAAAAAAGGCATCACTGCAACTGTTAATGGGATCGGTAGTGAAAGCATTTGGTCCGTTCCTTTCATGTTATTACCAAAATCATCAATCACTATAGCAAGCTTATGATTAGGCTCAGCAAATACTGAAGAGCAGGTAGTAGATAGAGCTACTAAAATAGAGAAAATAGAAGTAATCCAAAGCTTCATCGGTAAATCTCCTTTTCCATTAATTACTATGCTCTACTATTTTCTGTGATTATAAAGAAAATAACCGTAAAAATTGAAAAGAAACTAAAATGTTTAAATACAACTAAATGTTATTTTGTGCTCATTTAAAAAATAAAAGTTCAATTAAATTAAATAGTTGAGTAGTATGATTCCTATTGCTTCACACTTTTTTATTTTAATTCCAGATTTGCTTTATAAAAAAGGAACTTTAATTCTGTTGGAGAATGTAATTAAGTTAAAGTTTTGTTTTCATCTTAGGAGGTTTTATGAAAGATTTCCATTGCTGCGCAACATGCCAGCATTTTAAAGCAGAGAAACAAGTAAAAGGTATGAAATATTATTGTAGTAGATTGGGATTTGAAACAATGACGAACTATAAGTTTAATTGTTGGAGTCCAAATGAGAGTGTGAAGAAGTTGATCAATAAGTGCAATTTGGACCGATAGACTCATAAACAAAAAAAGGAAGATAAAATGAATAGAAATAGGTTATATAAGTCGAATACAGATTATGTATTTTTAGGTGTATGTGGAGGAATTGCAGAAGCTTTATTAATTCCATAAATTCTTGTAAGATTGGTATTCTTATTTTTGCCAGTATCACTTCTAGTCTATCTAGTTTTGGGAGCACTGATGGGAAATGATGATTTTTATTACGTTGAAAATGTAAGAAAGAAGAGTAGGTTTAAAACTGTGATATTTGCTTTTGTATTTGCTGTAATCGTAATCGTAATTTTATCAAGCTTAGGTCTTTAGTAGGCTACTTCAATTAATTAGATAACAGATAAGTTGTAGAAGGTCCAAAACGTTTGAGATAGAAACTTATCATAATAAGTGAAAAGATGTGGTGAAATTGGACAATAACGAAACCATTTTAGTAGAGAAACAAATAAAGATTCTCAATGAGATAAACATAATCTGTTTAAATTTAACATTTCAACTCTGGCTACGAGGAGGGTGGGCAATTGATTTTCTGCTTGGAAATATTACTCGCGAACACTCGGATATTGATTTAGTCACATTCATTCAATATCGGGAAGAGTTAGAACTGGCAATGGTTAATGCTGGTTTTAAAAAAATCCCGGTTAGTATGCTTCAAACGGATTTCATAAAAGATGAGGTCGATGTGAGTTTTGTATTTGTTAGAATATCAGAAGAATGTAAAATCATAGCGAATGGTTTTCCAAACTGGGAATGGAGAAATGATGCTTTGCCAATTCAAAAATATAATTTAAAAGGTATATCAATTAATGTCCTAAACCCACACCAGTTACTTGACGAAAAAAAGATATATGAAAAAGGTACAGGACGTAAGCTTCGTCCAAAGGATATTGAGAGTATGAAAGTAATTCAAGGAATTATTGATGAGATTAGCTAAATGAACTTAAAAGGTAGTATTTTTAAAAGAAAAGGAGAGAAAAGAAATGAGCACATCGAAATTTTCGATGAAAAGTCCAACGCCTATTCTACGTATGTTTGATGAAGATAAGGCAAAAGAATTTTACATAACATTTTTAGAATTTGAGATTGATTGGGAGCACCGATTTGAAGATGATTTTCCTTTATATATGCAAATATCATATAACAATTGTGTAATTCATCTTTCTGAGCACCATGGAGACTGTAGTCCAGGTTCAGCTATTAGAATTGAGGTAGAAAATTTAGAGTTACTTCATTCGAAGCTACTGTCTAAGAAATATAAATATGCTCGCCCTGGCATCGAAGAAACTCCTTGGAAAACACGAGAGGTCCGGGTTGGAGATCCATTTGGTAATAGAATTGTCTTTTATGAGAACATGAAAGACTGAGTTCTATTGTACATTAACGTCTATAAACAGCCTTATGAATAAAGAGGATTGAATTAGGTAGCATTCTAATTTAATCCTCTTAAAAATTGAAAAAATGAATAAATCAGGTTAGTATTTGTACTATTTTAATTCATTTTTTCTTGAACTGAGTGTAGACCAAACGACCTGTATTAATCCAGCGGTCAAAACACCTACAAGCGTATCCCTCATTCGATCCATCGCATAAACTTTTGATTGGTGTTCAAATGCAAAGACAAATAGAATTGTGAGAGCGACCTGGTGAATGACTTTTTTGTCTAATTTTAAATATTTAGCAATATATGTACCAATTAAAATTAAAAGTCCTAAGTTCCATCCAGTGACTTTCAGATAACTTGCAATTATTACAGTAATACCAATTCCAATCATTGTTCCAATTACTCGCTTGATTGATAAACTAATTGTTTTGTCCATTGTTGATTGAACAGTAAGTATTAGAGAAACTGGACCTAAGTAGGGATGTGAGGAACCAAAAAATTTAGAGATTTCCCATGCTAATGCAGAACCAATTGATAATTTCCAGATAAGACTAGTTATATTTTCAGATGAGTTCAGTGAATTTGTTTCTTCCATAAGTACCTCTTATAGAACTTTCTATTTTTTATATTATCCTCTCAAATTATATCTATTAAGTATGGGTTGTTGATAAGAATAAATAAGAAATTGAATACTTATAATATTGTTTAGCTAATAGACAACTAATAATAGAAATGGGTTGAAACAATGATAACCGTTTTATTTGAATATAAGTTTGAAAAGAAGTTTTTAGAGGATTTTAAATCAAGATTAAAAAAATCAGCACATCCAAAATTTCATTCAGAGCCCTCAAATATTGGAATGAATTTTATGCAAAGAGAAGATGAGCAATATTATTACATCAATTTATTTATTAAATATAGAAGTATAGAAGAATATGAAGAACGAACGAGGTTTGAAAGAAGCCAAGCTGAATGGAATGAGACTTGGTTTAGTAATGACATTACCCATGAACTATTATCAGTAACAATCTGGAAGGATTTTAGTCCAATGTCCTAGCATCTTCATTGCAACGTGATTCTTATACTTTATGAAAATTTTGTGAACTTGGTTATAAAGGATAATTTTTACGTACCCGCAAGGAATTCATATTTCCTTGCGGGTTTTATTATTTATTCGTTAAAGTAAAAACTGAAATTTCTGGAACACTAAAAAATCGAAACGGAAGCCTTGTTGTTCCTATACCTCGATTAACATATAAATTCAATGGTTTGATATGATGATTTATTTTATATAATCCTTCAGTATAAATAGTTGCTAATGGCGGAGTATAAAATGCTTCGTGAAATGGAAGCTTTACTTGTCCACCATGACTATGGCCAGAGAGTTGTAAGTCAATTGGATACTCTTTAAGGCGTTCTGCAACATCGGGTTCATGTACTAGTAAAAGATTAAAGGCGTTTTTTCGTATATTTTTAAATGCCTCAGCGGGCTTTGGTCTTCCTAAAAGATAGTCATCTAAACCGATAATATTTAGTTTACTGTAATCTTTTAAGACGATTTCTTTCTGTTCATTTTCTAAAACTGTAAAACCAGATTTTATGAAAACTGATGATGAGATTTTCTTCCCTGCACCACCAACGTCATGATTTCCGTAAATAGCATATTTGCCATATTTTGCTTTTAATTGTTGAAGTACAGCAGGGATTTGATCTAGTTTATTGTATAAAGCGCTATTATCAATTAAATCACCAGTAAATACAATTAAATCAGGATTTTGTTTATTAATTTGATCGACAACATTATTTAATTGCTTTAATGTATAATGAGCACCAAGATGGCTATCACTAAATTGAACAATTTTCAATCCTTCCATCTGCTTTGAAACGGAATTTGATGAGATTGTTATTTGATTTACATCTAACATTTTTGGTTCAATACATTTTGAATAACTATATAAAATAATAGGGAAAATTAATAGTAGCAACGTAAAAACTATTAATCTCCTAACGATCTTTCGAAATATGGTATATTTCATGTCTATAACCTGCCTTTTATGAATGAATTGATACAATTAAGATTGTAAATAAAATAAATAGAGCACTGACTAAAATTTCAACTATCCTCACTTTATCACTCCCCCTAGAACAGTTTAAGCTCCTTATGTTACATGAACGTGACAAAATAACTTTTGAACGGAGGAATTAAAAATCAATATTCTAATCGCTGATGATGAAAAAGATATGTTAAAGATCCTACAGGCATATTTCAAAAAGGAAGGATATAATGTTTTCTTAGCAGAAGACGGAGAACAAGCTATCGAAATCTTTTATAGCGAAAAAATTGATTTAGCTATTTTAGATTGGATGATGCCTTATAATAGTGGGATTAATGTGTGTAAAGAAATAAAGAAAAATGGTGAAACAAAAGTCTTAATGCTAACAGCTAGAAGTGAAGATGAGGACGAATTACAAGCTTTAAAACTAGGGGCAGACGATTATGTAAGAAAGCCATTCCATCCTGGTATCTTGATTACTAGAGCAAAAAAATTACTAAAAGAGGAGCATCTTATTGTAATTGGTAATATAAAAGTAGATTTTAAAGGTAAAATAGCATTCAGAAACGAGGGGAATTTAAATTTAACGAAAAAAGAAATTGATTTATTAAGCTGTTTTGTTCGTAATCGTGGAAATATATTGTCACGTGAGGATTTATTAATGAATGTATGGGGTATTGATTACGATGGAGATGATCGAACGGTGGATACACATATAAGAAGATTAAGAGAAAAAATAGGAGAAGATCTTATTCAAACACATCGAGGTTTAGGATACAGTCTTATAAAAGAAAAATGAATCGATTAGGAAGAAAAATATCGATTACAATTACCGTCTGTATTCTTTTTGTTTTTATTTTTTATTTAATTATCAATTCTTATTTATTACCTAAATATTACTTATTTCAGATGAAAAATAGAGTACATGACCTTTCAACAGCTATAAACAAGATGCCAATGGCTGAGTTTAAACAGTCCATTAATCAATTGGAACAAAAAAATAATGTAACAATTGCTTATGAACCAATTCAAACTAATTTAGACCAGTTTAATGGAATATTAAGAGATAATTTATATCAAAAAAGAGTAACGTTAAATAAATTTTGGGTTACAGAACAAACATTAAACCAAGTTAAAAGTGGTAAAAGAATTAGTAAAATCTACGATCAAGGTAAATTGAAATCTAGTTTTTTAGTCGATTTTATTCAAAAGGATAATGTATTTATTGTAGTCGGTGTCTCTATTGTATATTTAAGTGATGCTGTTCAAATCGTTAATAAATTTACTATTTATATTATGATTTTCTTGATTTTAATGTTGATTTTAATGGTTTGGATTTGGTCAAAAAAAATAACAGATCCATTAAAAGAATTAAAAGATATTTCTAAAGAAATCGCTCAATTAGAATTTAAAAAGGCAAGAATTTCAACAAATGATGAAATCGAAGAACTTGCTAAAAGTATTAACGAAATGAGTGACAAATTGAGGATTGCCCATGATGATTTAAATCAACGGAATGCAAATTTAAAAACATTCATATCAGATATTTCTCATGAACTTAAGACTCCGCTGGCTTTAATCAAAGCTTATTCTGCAGGCATTAAAGACGGAATAGATGATGGAACTTATGTCGATACGATTATTAAACAAACAGATCAAATAAACCGATTAATCGATAAATTATTAGAATTATCAAGAATTGAACGTGAAATATTACATATAGAACAATTTGACTTAATTCAGCTTTTTGAATCTAGTTTGGAAAACTTTGAAATCGAATTGAATCAAAATAATATCATTTTGACAAAAGAATATAGTAGAACGAACCAACTAAATATTGAAGTAGATCGTGACCAAATTGAGAAAGTATTCAATAATTTAATTAGTAATGCAATTAAATATACAAAAAATCCGGGAATTAATATTAAGATTTACGAGGAAAATGAGGAAATTCTATTCATGATTAAAAATGAAACAAATCTTAAAAATTCTACTCAAATTAAGCAAATCTGGGAACCGTTTTATGTTATGGAGGCTTCCCGAAGTAAACATTTAACAGGTACAGGCTTAGGTCTAGCGATTGTAAAATCCATTTTAACCCGTCATCAGTTAAAACATGATGTGAAATTAATAGATGGAAACATTCAATTTTCGATTCATTTTCCAAAACCCTTACAGTAAAGTAAGGGTTTTTATTTTCTACTTAGTTATAAGATTCAAGCCATAAAGCAGCATTATAGAAATGTAAATTTATTTAACATAGAAGTACCTATTAATCTATGAAACCCGACAAGAAAAGAACCTCATGTGCTTTTACATTTATTGGTGAATAACGACACCTGTACCAATTGGAGCCATTGAAGATAACTCAAGAACATCTTTATTGTACATTCGAATACAACCATGTGAAACAAAGTGACCAATTGTTGCAGGATTATCAGTTCCATGAATTCCGTAATGTGGAGCTGATAGTCCCATCCATAGTACTCCAAAAGGTCCACCAGGATTTGGATCTTTATTAATAATTGTATAGGTTCCTGTAGGAGTAGGAGTAAGCATTTTTCCAACACCGATTGGGTAAGTTTTAAGCAGATTGTTTCCATCGAAAAGTTTTAGCTGGCGGTTTGATGTAGAAATGTAGATCCAATTAGTCATTTTATCAGCTCCAGTTTTTAACCATAGTATGAAGAAAGTTTAATAGTTGTTAAATACAAGAGGAGTAATAGAAATATGAATTTTAAATAGAAAATATAGTAAGTTTACATTACTTTTCTACTATTTCCTTAGTACCAAGATTGGAGCAAATGAATACTCTATAGGACAAGCACTTAAAGGAGAGGATTAGTCTATAGTGTCTAATACAGTTAAATATTTTCAATATGCCCAAGAAGTTTCAAAAAAAATTGGCTGGTTAACAGAAGTAATTTATACTCAATGGCAAGTAGAAACAGCACATTTTACGTCTAAAAATTTTAAGAAAAATAACAATATCGCAGGCCAAACGTGGTATCCAGGCTTACCTCTTAGTAGTAGGGGAACAGCTAGACCTAAAAATGAAGGTGGTTATTATATAAAATATAATGATCCAGTTCAGGGCTATGTTGATTTTATTTTAAATAATCCGAGGTATGGTAAAGTTAAAACATACAAAACTGCTAATGAACAATTTAAAGCAATCGCTTCCGCAGGTTGGGCAGTAGCCCCTAATTATGCAGATGTACTCATCTCGGTTAATAATGCAAATATTAAAAATGGATTATATAAAAGGATTATTCAAATTGAGTTACATCCTTATAAAGGAGTTCTAAAAAAAGGATCAAGGGGAGTACAAGTAAAGAAAGTCCAAGAAAAAATAGGCGTCAAAGTGGATGGGATTTTCGGGATTTTAACCGAAAAAGCGGTTAAAGAATTTCAAAGTAAAAATGATTTAGTAGTTGATGGAATTGTTGGGGTAAAAACATGGGGCAAACTTTTCAATCCAACAAATCTATAAGGTATTTAATCATTTATAAAATGACCTGTATGGTTTTAAATACAGGTTTTTTAATTTTAACCTACTACATAAGAGGGTTTGAAAGAATTTTATAGAAAAGTTAACTATAACCATTTAAGAAAAGGAGAACGAAAGTGGAAATTAGAATTGCGGTAAAGAATGATTGTGAATCAATCGTAATTCTAGATTCTCAAATTATTGAAAGTCGAATTAGGGAAAATCAAATTAAAGGATCAATTGAAGAAAATCGATGCATTGTATGTGAAATGAATAAAAGGATAGTAGGTTTTATGATTTATCATAAATTTTTCTTTGGCCATTTATTTATTGATTTAATAATTGTCTCACCAGAAACGAGGAGGCTTGGTGTAGCAAAAAATCTCATGAAATATGTTGAGGTTTTTTCAGAAAAGAAATTATTTTCATCTACTAACAAATCAAATATCTCAATGCAAAAAGTTTTTCAATCTCTAGGATATATTGAAAGTGGATTTATCGATAATTTGGATGAAGGAGATCCTGAAATTATTTATGTTAAATTAATAGATTAAACGATATTTTTGGTAATTTATTTTTTGAAGAAGAATAACAATATTTTTATTACCCCAATTATCATTAGCCACTCCCAAATACCCATCTTCAATACTATATAAATTTACTCTCAAGCGGTTCTCAAACTTTGTTCGAAATAATCCTATCTTTTCATAGTTAAATTGAAAACGTTTACTATTATTCACAATAATAACGAAAGAGTGTGTAAAAAGTCCTGATGGATTAATTGATTTGTTACTTTAGGCTATTCGATATAAAAAATTTTTAAATACATTCTTCCTGTTATTCTATTTTTCAATGCATGATGAATAGTAATAATATATAAATGCTCCAATTATATCACTATAAGGAGTGGAAATATGGATTTTAAAAGGGAATTCATCTTAAAAACAAAAGCAATATATAAAGAAACTGTTACAGAAAATATGGCTTACAGTAAGATGTGTGAAAAATTTGAATCATATTTTGTTGATTTAAAGGAGTCTTTAAAAAAGGAAATTGAAGTTTCGAATGGTGAGTTTGATATTATGATTGATAAAGATAGTGTTATTGAGGTCTTATTAAATCAAAGAGAGTTATTAATTACGATTGATGACGCTGGGGTAGTAGTTAGTATTAAATATTTTGATGAAGTGCAAAATGAACAGGTTGAAAATAAGATTGATATAATTGAATATGATGGTGGGGCATACAAGAGTCAAGTATTTCAATCACCTATTACTAGAAATATAATCGATAACTATTTAGCAATTGCGTTTAGAGATGATTTAGAGAAGAATTTTGAGAGTTATAGTGAATGATAAAGTGATCTGTTCCAGTTAACTAATAGTAAGTCTAGAGCTTGGTCCTTCCAAGCTCTTTTAATTTGTCTATAGTTCTTCCACTTGAAATCTTAAAACAGTTTTCAATTTTTCAGGTTGTGTTTTTCTCGCATCAGAAATATAGATTTCTTTATGTGTTTTTTGAATTCTTTGTAGATCATTCTCCATACAGAACTCTTCCATTAATTTAAAGGTTCTTGGTTCGTCATCATAACTTCCGATGTGCATGGTTTGTACACATAAGCCTTCTGAAATCGATTCGAGTTTTAAGTTTGCTAATAATGGATTTTTCTTTTTTTGTTTAAGTTGATCTAAAATGATGTATGTTAAATTTTCTGTAACAAATTCGGGTTGTCTAATCATTAATTTATATAGAAGATGTTCTTTATTTAAATAGGCTAGTTTTCTACCTTCTTCATCTAAATCCCATACACCTTCAAGAGGGAAGACTGTGTAATCAAAATATCCTTCTGGAACAATGCCCTTTTTGGGTAACATTTTAATGGCATATGCTAAAGAATAAAGTGCTTCGATATTTTCTTTAAATAATTCATTATTTGGATTGCCTTTGCCTTCAATCGTTATATATTTAAAGGTTGGTATGTTAATTTTACTAGGCTTACTTTTTGGTAAATAAATTTCTTTTAAACTTTTTCTCCACTCAAGTTTACTCACTAAAAAAACTCCCTTAATAATAAGTCAGTTTGGTTTATTTTGTTATGACTATGCTTGTTAAAAACAAAAAGCAATCACATAAATATGTCATTGCTTTTAAGAGGTTTAATGATATGTACGATAGACTCCTATTACTTTTCCTAAAATTGATACTTGTTTTAATAAAATAGGAAACAGTGCATCATTTTCAGGTTGAAGTCTAAAATGGTCGCTTTCTTTATAAAAGCGCTTTACAGTAGCTTCACTATCTTCAGTCATGGCAACAACAATTTCGCCATTTTCAGCAGTGAATTGCTTTTTAACGATTACAAGATCGCCATTCAAAATACCAGCATTGATCATACTATCTCCTTCTACACGTAGCATAAAAACTTGTTCGTTAGATGGAGCGACAGATGTCGGTAAAGGGAAATATTCTTCTACGTTTTCGACTGCAGTAATTGGAATACCTGCAGTTACTTTACCGATTACGGGAATGTTAATAATATCGTTATGGATTTCACTGTATGATGCTGGTACTTCATTTACAACCGTTGCTGTATCACCAAGAATCTCAATTGCACGCGGTTTCGTAGGGTCTCTACGGATAAAGCCTTTTTGTTCTAGTCTCTCTAAATGACCATGTACTGTAGAGCTTGAAGCTAAACCAACAGCCTCAGCAATCTCTCGAACTGAAGGTGGATAACCTTTAATTTTTACTTCGTCTTTAATATAAGCTAAAATTTCTGCTTGCCTTTTCGATAGTTTGTTCATTCGAATTTCCCCCTTGCCTATAAAGTAGATAATACGTTCCTCTTTATTTTTTTCATTATATCATGATAGGATATGATATACAAACGTTAGTTCTATTTTTTATTAAAGTAGTTTTCGTGTTCGTATGGAGGGAACAGTTAATGAATGCAATAATTTACGCGAGAGTAAGTACAGCAAAGGATTCACAAGAAACATCATTAAATAGACAAATAAGTGAACTAACCGAATTAGCTGAGCGGATGGGAATGTGTATTCTAGAAACAATAGGCGAACAGGCTAGTGGGTATGAAGTAGAAAGAGAAGGGCTATTCCAGCTATTTCAAATTATAAAAGAGCATCAAGTTGATGCTTTGTTAATACAAGATGAAACAAGATTAGGAAGAGGTCATGCAAGAATAGCATTATTACATTTTTTAAAAAGGGAAGGAATAAGATTATTTACCTCTTCTCAAAATGGACAATTTCAATTAAGTGAAAGTGATGAAATGGTTTTAGAAATTTTAAGTATTGTAGAGGAATATCAACGGAAAATTCATAATATGAAAATAAAAAGAGGTATGAAAAAGGCGGTTGAAAACGGGTATAAGCCTCAAAAAAACTTAGAAGGTAGTTTAAACGCAGGTGGTAGAGATAAGTTGGAATTACCGATTTCCGAAATTGTAAGATTACGTCAAAACGACCTAACATTTGAAGAAATTGCAGCTACCTTAAAAGGATTTGGATATAACGTTTCAAAGGCAACTGTCAATAGAAGGTATAATGAACATATGAAAGAAAACTCCAATATTGAAAGCTAATGCAATTTATTGTAAGATGAGATACATTGAATAAAATATCAGACTCTGACTAACGATCGCTATTTTCTTTGCTTAGCCTGCTAAGTGCGGTGCTCTTTACACCTATTAAAACAGCTCGAAGTTAGACTTTCTCGCAAAGAATGAACAGGCAATTAATCGCCTGTTTTCAAAGTATGGAACTAACAATGAATAGATAAGATACAAATAAAGGAGAGGTTATCAATGGTTACTAAAAAAACTTTAGATAGAATAAATGAATTATCAAAAAAAGCAAAAGAAGAAGGATTAAGTCCTGAAGAGAAAGTTGAACAAGATCAATTAAGGAAAGAATATTTAGCAGATTTCCGTTCTCGTATGATGGATGAATTAACTTCACTTAAAATTGTTGATGAAAAAGGGAATGATATTACACCAGCAAAGTTAAAATATGAAAAAGCAATGCGTAAAAAAAACTTACATTAAAAAGGTTTTAATATTATAAAATTTCATATTTTGTTTAAAATAACAGAAAAAAGCAGAAGAATATTCTGCTTTTTTCTATTTCTTGGAAAGAATTTGTTAAAAATGTCAAAACTAAGTGTTAGTTATTGTAATAAATCATGGTAAATTATATGATAATATCTATGAATAAGCTAAAGGAGCGAAATTTATGTCTAATAATATTGAACAATTAGCAATTAATACGATTCGTACATTATCAATTGATGCAATCGAGAAATCCAATTCTGGTCACCCAGGAATGCCAATGGGCGCTGCACCGATGGCATATGCATTGTTTGCAAAATTTATGAATCATAACCCGAAAAATTCAAAATGGTTTAACAGAGACCGATTTGTGTTATCAGCAGGCCATGGTTCAATGTTACTATATAGCATGTTACATTTATCAGGCTACGAAGTTTCGATTGAAGATATTAAAAACTTCCGTCAATGGGGAAGCAACACTCCAGGACATCCTGAATTTGGACATACACACGGTGTTGAAGCTACAACAGGTCCATTAGGACAAGGTATTGCGATGGCTGTTGGGATGGCTTTAGCAGAGCGTCATTTAGCAGGTACATATAATAAAGAAGATTTAAATGTAGTTGACCACTTTACATACTCAATTTGTGGTGATGGAGATTTAATGGAAGGTGTTTCTGCAGAGGCAGCTTCATTAGCGGGACATTTACAATTAGGTCGCTTAGTAGTTCTTTATGATTCGAATGATATTTCATTAGACGGAGAATTAAATCGTTCATTCTCTGAAAGTGTAGAAGACCGCTTTAAAGCTTATGGATGGCAAGTAATCCGAGTTGAAGATGGTAATAACTTAGATGAAATTACTGCAGCGATCCAAAAAGCTCAAGAAGAATTATCAAAACCAACTTTAATCGAAGTGAAGACAACAATCGGTTACGGTTCTCCGAATAAATCTGGTAAATCAAAATCTCACGGTGAGCCATTAGGAAAAGAAGAAACGATTTTAACGAAACAAGCGTATGCTTGGGGTTATGAAAATGCATTCTACGTTCCAGAAGAAGTGTATGCACATTTTAATAAAGTAATCGTTGAAGCTGGTGCAAAGAAAGAAGCAGAATGGGATGCTACATTTGCAAAATACGAAGAAAAATATCCTGAATTAGCAGCTCAATTAAAGAATGCGATTGAAGGTAAAATTACTGTAGATTTAGAAACAGCATTACCTAAGTATGAAGTAGGTAAAAAAATTGCGACTCGTTCATCTTCAGGTGAAGCAATTAACGCTATTGCAAACGTATTACCTAGTTTCTTTGGTGGATCCGCTGACTTAGCTGGATCTAACAAAACGTATATGAATGGTAAAGGTGACTTTACGAGAGAAAGCTACGATGGACGTAATATTTGGTTCGGTGTACGTGAATTTGCAATGGGTGCAGCCTTAAATGGTATGGCGTTACATGGTGGCGTTCATTCGTTTGGCGCGACATTCTTTGTTTTCTCTGATTACTTAAAACCAGCAATTCGCTTAGCAGCTTTAATGAATTTACCTGTTACTTATGTATTTACACATGATAGTATCGCAGTTGGTGAAGACGGACCTACTCATGAACCAGTTGAGCAACTAGCAGCATTCAGATCAATGCCTAATCTAAATGTAATTCGTCCAGCAGACGGAAATGAAAGCTCAGCATCATGGAAAGTGGCAGTAGAAGCTAAAGACGCTCCTACAATGTTAGTATTGTCTCGTCAAGATTTACCAACTTTAGAGGGAACTACTACTGATATTTATAATAAAGTTTCGAAAGGTGCATACGTTATTTCTCCTGCTAAACAAGATAAAATTGATATCGTATTAATTGCTGCAGGTAGTGAAGTACAATTAGCAGTTGGAGCACAAGAAAAACTAGCAACAGAAGGAATTTCTGCATCGGTTGTTTCAATGCCTTCAATGGACTTATTTGAAAAGCAATCTGATGAATATAAACAATCAGTATTACCAAAAGAAGTTACGAAACGAGTAGCAGTAGAAATGGGTTCATCATTCGGCTGGCATAAATATGTAGGATTAGATGGAGAAGTTATTTCAATCGATACATTTGGTGCATCTGCTCCAGGTAACTTATTAATGGAGAAATTCGGTTTTACTGTTGATCATGTCGTTTCAGCAGCAAAAAAAGTATTACAATAAAAGGTGAAGACGGGAAAATAGGGAAAGAATTTTAAATTCTTTTCCTATTTCCTAACCTTTTTTCAATATAATACTTTATTAAAGATTTTTCGACAAAACTAGTTGATTTTCACTCCTTAAAAATGACAAATATTTTGAATGGAATTTTATATAATCTTCCTTACAGATAGTTGTTGGGAGTGGACAAGATATGAGGGAATATAAAATTTTTTTAATTCGAGAACCACTGTCTATAGAATTTTATGGGAAAGAGCATAAAATATATCAACTAGTATATGAGTATTATTACTCATCTATTGAACTAAGGAATATTATCGAAAAACAATTAGAATATATTACAGAACCAATACCATTATTCGAGCTACATACATTTATTCGCAAATTTGATTCTCAACAGATCTACTTTTATGAGGAAACTGGAGAGTATCTTCTCGAACTTGTTGATGGTGCAAAGGCTCAGCTAAAACTTTATCCTCACGAACTAATATTATATGCAGAAGGATCATTAGAGGCAGAAACAATATTCTTTGAGCTATTAAGAAAGTTTCGTTCAACATTCATTGCAATTGATGTGAAGGATCAGCGATTTGGCTGGCTAAGACCTATCGCCTATCAAAAGTATATTTAAATGATTAAATTACAGTTTGCTCTTGTATAAACTGGTTAGTTTTAGTAAAATTGTTTCTAGATGATTTTAAGGAGGAAGCAATAAAATGTGGGTATACTTTCTAGTCGGCATCTTAGCATTAATTGCAGGTGTAGCGATTGGATTTTTCATAGCTCGTCAATATACAATGAACTACCTAAAGAAAAATCCACCAATTAATGAACAAATGTTAAAAGTAATGATGGCTCAAATGGGACAAAAACCTTCACAAAAGAAAATTAATCAAATGATGAAGGCTATGAACAACCAAACAAAATAATAAATCCTTTTAAATATAAGGCTTTATAGCTTGTTTTGAAATAAATATTGAACATATTCTTTCTGGAACCAGCTCTTTTAAGTGAATTCTTCACTAAGAATTTGTAATTATTTAAATCATGAATCATTATACTAATCTGAAACCACTTATTCTGTTGGGATTAACCAATAGGAAAGTGGTTTTTATATTTTTAGAGGAAATTTTAATGAATACCAAAAGAAATTAGCCATAAATAGGGAAAGAAAAAAATTTAAGACATCGACTTTCGAGAAAAGTTGGTGTTTTTTTATATCTTTTTCTTCATTTTGAATTTATAAGAATTCGGATTATCTTGCAAATTTTAATACAACACTCCAATACAGTACTTATACAGTACTTGGTTAAGAAATGCGTATTCATAATTCAAATGTTTATTTAATCATTTAGTACATTGGCAAATTATTTTAGAACAAATATTTTTATACAAAACATGCCAAAATCCGCAAACAGTTGACAAATTTTTAGAAATTTAATCGTTTAATTCGTCGATTCCTATCTATTTAACAAATTACACGAAGAAGAAAGTCGATAAAAAAGTTCATGTTAGTTCCAATATTTGTCAAAATACCCATTATTAAAAGATTAGAATTGTTAACAAACTATTAAATAATTTATTGTGCTTCATCATATTAGTGCATCTAGTAAACTATCAATGAAGTCTATTAATTAGTAAATTGTTAGGCTTACCTAAAAGATAGATTTCATGTAGGAGGAGGAATTTGTCAGATTGTTTTCCGATTTATAATTATGTTTTTACGTTTAAAGGGGGGGAATAAGTAGACTGTTGGCTTAATCAGGGGGTGACGATAAAAAGTCCGAAAAGAAATGATGACATCACATAATCGACAGGACAAATTCGAAATCGAAAGCTACATAATTATAGTTTACAAGTGAGAGGAGAATTATTTTGAAGCGTAGAAATAAGATTGCTGCTTTATCGACCACTTTAATGATTTCGATGTATTCAACATCCGCATTCGCTGCTGAACCAGGGCTTGATAAAATGCCCGGACCAGTGGATCCTCAGTCATGGGTGAATCCAGACGATATGACCTGGAATGATTATAAACCAGTCCCTGGTATAAATTGGAGTACCGATAAGAGTATTCAACCGGAAACAAACCTTAAAGGAGCGCTGATCTTGGTTGATTTTCCGGGTCAGGATTTTATCTTGACCTTGCCTAAGGGGAAGGATCCTATCGGTAATCCACAAGTCAATGCAGTTCCTCGCGAAAAACTCGGGGAGTTTTGGACGAATTACTTGAATGTTCCAAGTGAGCTAAATCATTATCAGACAATTGATGGCTTTTGGAAAGAGAACTCATATGGAAAATGGGGCGTAACCCTTGATTCTTACGGTCCTTATCGCTTGGATAAATACGAATTTCAGTATGGGCTTGACAATTTTAATTCTGGTTTTCTGCCGAGTAATTATAAGACCGGTAACCTCTTCCAGGACGGCATTAATGCAGCAACAGCAGACATAGTCGCATCAGGAAAAAACTATGACTTTGCGTTCATTGTACATGCTGGCTATGATGAATCAACCGTATGGCAAGAACTGGGCGAAATGAAGTTTATGAATCAGAATACGGTGCCAGCTGAATTTGGTCCACCGAATTTAACTGGATTTGAGACTATGCCAAACTGGGCAAAAACTCGTTATGTACCATGGACTTCTTGGTTTGCAGCAAAATCTATTTGGTCTGCTGCATCGAGTGCAACATTAAATGGCAAATCGATTCGTGTTTCTATTCAAGGTGAAAGTGATGGCATGTCTACATTTGCTCACGAATTTGGTCACCTTAAGGGACTGGGCGATAACTATAATAATGCAGCTCTAGACCCTCGAACCTATTCGGGTTATTGGGAAACGATGAGTCGCGGGTCATTTAATGGCCCAGGTGGAACGCATACCCGATGGATGATTCCGGCAACCCTTGGTTCATCGTTACCGGCACCACATACGCTTCGAAATAAAATGAAACAAGGATTTCTATCCAATGATGAAGTCCTGCAGCTCAACCGTGATGAATTAAAAGAGTCTGGACCTGTGTTTGCGGATATTATTGCGCGCGAAGTACCAATTGGCAGTAAATTCGGCAGAAGCGGACTCCATGGTATCAACATCAGTATGACCGATTTAACACCAAGTAATTACCTAAGCGGTGACTGGCGTAACGATATGATCGGCAACGTAAACAACGCTAAGTACAATAACTACACCCTAGAAGTGGTAGACCGAGTTGGTGCGGACTCCTTTGCAGCCGATTCAGGTGTATTGATTTCCAAAACAAAAAATGCAGAGACTGCCCCGTTCATTTGGCCAGTTGATTCACATCCTGAAGATATCTCTGTGAAGGACTTTACTAAGCCTGACGGTACAACTGTAGCGGTTACAAAAGGTGACCCACGTCAAGCCCTGGATTCTTTATTCCATGCAGGGGGTGGAGCAAGTTTGGTTGGCGGTAAATTCAATGGTTCTATTAGCCAAGGCGATGTTGTCAGTGAGTACATCGACCCGTACAATAAACTTCAATTCTACATTTTAGGGAAGTACAAAGGCAATGACGGCGTCCTACATTATCAAGTTGCTGTTCGTAATACCGAGGGCTCAGGTGCCTATAAACGCGGGGTAAATGTAAGCGCTGGCACTATACAACCTGCTGTAGCGGGCAAAGTGGCAGTTTATCATTTTAATGTTACTAATACCGGCGAAGCGAAGGATCTTATTCGTGTTAACGCTTCTGCAGGTAATGATTGGACAGTTCAACTTGATAACAATGTTGTAGCAGTTGAACCGGGTAAAACCGTTGATGTACCTGTGTACGTGAAAATTCCTAAAGGTATGACAGCACCGGCCAATATTAACTTTACGGCAACTTCAGAAACAGACTCAAATCAAAGTGCTACTGATAACAATCTTTTACTAAACAATCTGAATGCAGCTGGTGTAAGTTCTATAATCGACAGCTTCGACAATGCAGGAGCCTTCAAAGCAGGGTCAGCGCAAGCCTTGAAGGCACATTTGAAATCTGTAGATCAATTTGAAAAGAATGGTAATGCTGATAAAGTTATCAAACATATTAATGATTTTAAAGGATTTCTAGAATATGAAAATGCTTGGAAAAAGGTTTCCGCAAAAGCGTATAATAATTTAAAAGCATACTCCGATGCAATGATTGAGGTTTGGGAATAGGGTAGATTGACTGTTTTTGGTAGAGTAACTGTGCCAGAGAAATGGAAGAACACTAATGTATGAATCTTCATAAAAAATGTGAAAGCATTTAGTTCCTACAAAAATAAGTAAAAATAAAACCGCTTTCTATTGGGAAATCAAACAATGGGAAGTGGTTTTTTTGTGATAAAATAATATAATAAAAAGGCTCCGATTAAATTTCGGAGCCTTTAATTAATACGAACTATTTAAAACCTTAGAGAAAACAATCATTAATTGTTTTTTTTAAATTTATCAATTTCATCCTTTATTTTTCTATTCAAGTTCAGTAATAAACTATTTTCTTTAGAACGTTTTGGTAAAGTACCTGTGGGCTTGTTCGTTAAAAAGGGGCTTTTCTGTTTTTTATCACTCATTAAATCATCTCCCATACATAGCTTTGTTCAAATATATTATTTGTATGGGCAATCTATGAAAGTTTAAAACATTTTATATCTATTCGTTGATGCGACTAGCTTTTAAGCGATTTAAGGCTTCGTCACTTCTTTTAAATATTTCTCTAGTGAATAAAGATGGAGATGTTTGTGGGGTAGTTCGAGTAGCCTTTTCATGTAAGAAGGGAGACTTAACTCTACCGTGACCATTTACACTCGCCACTAAATTTGTATTTGTTGATCCTGTTTTATTTGGCATTTTCCCACTCCTCTTCAAGCTAATAGCATAATTCTATCAAACTTATATTTTATAATCTATATTATTCTCTGTTACTCTAAATCAATTTGATGAGGTTTTTTTAACCAACTATGTATCAGAGACAAATTAATTACGTGATCAACGTCGATATCTAATATAGGCTCTTTTTGTGAGTCTATAGAAATTACTACTGGAAATATTTTTTCTAGATATGGAATGAGAGCAATCTGTTCGTTAATTTGAATTACCGTTTTTTCATTAATTGAAGTGAGTTGTTCTTCAGTTATGTTAATTCCCAGAACAGCACCTATTTCTTGTTTAAAGTTAATGTCTTTGTCTTTCTTAAAAACAGTAATACTATGTCTGCATATTTCACCATAAGTAAACAAAAAGTCTTCCAAACTTTTCCGATAGCTTTCAATCTCATTCCATTCTTGTGTCTCAAATGAGGATATTTTCATCATATCAAGTATTTCTGTGAATTGTAGACTTCTATTTTGAGTTTGAACGATAATTTTTTTCATTACATCATTGACGTTTTCTACTTCATTGATTTGTTCCATTTCCGTGCCACCTATTTTCTTAATGGTAGGTGTAAGAAATAAAGCTAAATCTACAAAGATGAACATTCCTGCTAATAATGTGAAGTGTTGCCACTTATTTACATTGAAACCTCTTTGATTAAGCAATAACACAGCTCCTAAAATGAAAAAAAAATACCATGTTCTCCTTAGGTTTTGTTTTTGATTATTAAAAAACTTTTTAAATACCCAACTTGTGTATAATATGATGGCTAAAAACACGGTAAGAATAAACCATTTATTTTGTTGAAAAAAATTAATTATAGAATCTCCAAACACCATATTTAAAAGGAATAGTAGCAATATTAGAATGACTGGGATCAAAATTCTTTTTTTCGTAGTTAATAGATTTTTAGATTTATCTTGAGTATCTTCCATAATTCACCTCCGTATATAAATTTTACCATAAAGAGATATGTTTATTATGTCTACTTTTTTCTATTTTTTGTCCTTCCAGTTAATCTTTATAGAGAAACATAACTTTGGCTTTACCGAAAATTAACAACCATTTTAAATAAGCAGATTATTAAAAAGTATTTAATTTTTATGTTATAATGGACACTGTGTTTTGAGTTTTCTAAATATTGTAAAATTAATTATGATAGCATTGCGGGGGTGAAGGAATGTCAGTTTTTAAAGATTTGTTTTGGTTTTTTAAACAAGAAAAAAGAAGCTATGTATGGGGAATATCTCTTTTAGTAATCGTTGCAATTTTAGAGCTACTACCTCCGAAAGTTATTGGTTATGTAATTGATGAAATGGTAAAAAACTCACTTAATAGTAAAAACTTACTTTTTTTGGTAGGTTTAATTTTTATTAATGGGTTACTTCTTTATGCATTTCGATATTGGTGGAGGAGATTAATATTTGGTTCTTCTTTAAAGTTAGCCAGACAGCTTAGAGATGATTTATATAATCATTTTTCGAAAATGTCTCCATCGTTTTATCAAAAAAATAGAATAGGAGATTTAATGGCTCACGCAACAAACGATGTTCAAGCAGTACGCGAGACAGCTGGGGTTGGAATCTTAACTTTTGTTGATTCTATTATTTTAGGTGGATCGGTACTAATAATGATGGCAGTTTCAATAAGTTGGAAGTTAACGCTTATTAGTCTATTACCATTACCAGTTATGGCCATTTTGACTCAATATTATGGTAAATTATTACATCAACGTTTTCATTTAGCGCAAGAATCATTTTCGGAATTAAATAATAAAGTTCAAGAAAGTATGAGTGGTTTAAAGGTTATAAGAAGTCTAGGGCAAACAAAAGAAGATGTAACTACTTTTAAAAACCAAGCAGATTTAGTAGTGAAATACAATATGAGAGTTGCTAGAATTGATGCACTTTTTGATCCAACAATCATGTTAGTTGTTTCGATTTGCTATATTATTGCAGTTGTTTATGGTTCTAGATTAGTTATTGCAGATGATATTACTGTTGGGCAATTAATTACATTTGTTACTTATTTAGGAATATTAATTTGGCCAATGCTTGCAATTGGATGGTTATTCAATATAGTCGAAAGAGGCCGCGCTTCTTATGATCGAATCCGTTCTTTATTAAGTGTTGAACCTGAAATTAAAAATAAGAAAAATGCATTAGAAAAAATTCAGATGGGTGAAATTACTTATTCAATTGATTCATTTAAGTTTAATGAAAAATCAAATTTTGAATTAAAGGATATATATATTAATGTTCAGGAAGGCCAAACAATTGGAATAGTTGGTAAAACTGGTCAAGGAAAAACAACTCTTTTAAAACTTTTATTGAGAGAGTATGAAGTAGTTAACGGGAGTATTTCAGTTGGCGATTTAGATATTAAAGATACAACTTTATTATCACTTAGATCACATATCGGTTATGTGCCTCAAGAACATTTTTTATTTTCATCATCAGTTAAGGAAAATATAGCGTTTAGCCAAATTGATTCTTCAATCGAAACAGTACATAAAGCTGCCGAGATTGCTAATATTCATGCGGATATTTTAGAATTCCCGTTAGGCTACGATACGATTGTAGGAGAAAGAGGGGTATCATTATCTGGTGGACAGAAACAAAGAATTTCAATTGCTAGATCTTTAATTAAAAATCCTAATATTTTAATATTAGACGACTGTTTATCAGCGGTGGATGCAAAAACAGAGGAAAAAATATTACACTCTTTAAAGGATGAAAGAAGTGGGAAAACAACATTTATTACTTCTCATCGTATGAGTGCTGTCATGCATAGTGATTTAATCATCGTTTTAGACGAAGGAAGAATTATTCAAAGAGGTAAACATGAAGATTTAGTTCAAATTGATGGTTGGTACAAAGAAATGTTTGAAAGACAACAACTAGAAGAACTAGTAGAGCAAGGAGGGAGATAAAATGAATCAAGAGATTGAAATCGATGCTAAAAGGCAGAAAAAAGATTTAATACGACTACTATCATTTCTAAAAAAATATAAAGTTTTACTGACTTTTGCATTTATTTTCTTATTCCTTGCAACAGCATGTGAAATGTATGGTCCAATTTTAGTTAAAAGATTTTTAGATGATCACTTAATGAAAAGGTATTTTCCAAAAGATACAATCATAACGTTATTTTCTATATATGTTGCAATAACAATCGGAAAAATCGTTTTATCATATTTACAGCTTTTAATGTTTCAACAAATCGCTTTTAAAGTTGTTCAAGATATAAGAATGAAAGTTTATGAGCATGTACATTCATTAGCTTTTTCGTTTTTTGATAAAACGCCGATTGGAAGTATTGTATCAAGAATTACGAATGATACAGAAGCTATAAAAGATTTTTACGTTAGTGTACTGGCAACGTTTATCTAGCAAATTGTCTTTTTAGTGGGAATCATTATTGCGATGTACTCATTAGACGCTAAATTAGCAACGATTTGTGTAGGGTTAGTTGTAATTGTTTATTTTATTATACTAACCTATCGTAAAAAAAGTTTTCCATTTTTTATGGAGACTAGAGGGCAGTTAAGTAATTTAAATGCGAAATTAAACGAACACTTACAAGGGATGTCAATCATACAAGCATTTAACCAACAAAAAAGATTACAAAATGAATTTGAGGGAGTTAATAAGTCTCACTATAATGCAGGTGTAAAAACAATCCGATTAGATTCTCTGTTTTTAAGACCGGCAACAGATTTAATTTATACAATTGGAATAATGTTTGTTCTTAGCTTCTTTGGCATTACTTCCTTTAGTAATCCAGTTGAGATTGGTACAGTCTATGCATTTGTAAGTTATTTAGAAAGATTTTTTGAACCGATTACGCAAATGATGATGAAATTATCTTTGTTACAGCAAGCTGTCGTATCATCATCAAGAGTATTTGACTTAATGGATGAAGAACAAAAAGCTCCTACTAAAGTTGGAACTGACTTACCAAAAGTAAAAGAAGGAAGTATTGATTTTAAAAATGTATCATTCGCATATGACGGAGTACACAATGTCATTCATGATATTTCATTCTCAGTTAAACCTGGTCAATCAGTTGCTTTTGTAGGTCATACAGGAAGTGGTAAGTCAACAATCATGAATCTACTATTACGTTTTTACGATGTGAAAGACGGGGAAATTCGGATTGATGATCAAAAACTATCAACATTTGAAGAAAGTGAATTACGTTCTAATATCGGATTAGTTTTACAAGATCCGTACTTATTTGTTGGAGATATAAAAGGAAATATCTCAATGTATAATAACAAAATAACTGAGAGAGAAATTAAAGAAGCAGCCGAATTAGTAAGAGCGAATGAATTTATTGAAAAATTACCAAATGGGTATGACGAGGCAGTTGTTGAAAGAGGTTCAACTTTATCAAGTGGACAGCGCCAATTAATCACTTTTGCAAGAACGATCGCAGCTAAACCTACTATTCTTATATTAGATGAAGCAACTGCAAATATTGATAGTGAAACAGAAGAAGCAATTCAAGAAGCTTTAACAGAGATGAGAAAAGGTAGAACGACTGTTATCATTGCTCATCGTTTATCAACAATTCAAGATGTTGATTGCATATATGTATTGCACAAAGGGAAAATCGTAGAAGAAGGCAACCATCAACAGCTGCTTGCAAAACAAGGATTGTACTATAATATGTATCTATTACAAAATAAAGGGTCTTTATTATTGGCGGAGTAATGAAAAAGTAGCTAGATTTTCTAGCTGCTTTTTTTATATAGAACTATATTCAGGAGGATATTAGTAAAAATTAATTCATTATTAATATATTCATAAAGTGGAGCTAAATTAATCGAATCCCTAGTTATCTGTTTTATGTGTTAAATTATTCTAGTAAATTCTACATTAAATAAGTTATTTAGTTGATAATAAAACGATTTAATTTACAAATAGTAGAATGATACCAAAACGAATAGGAGAAGATCACGATAATAGTTCAAATGTGGGGTGTCTCGAAGATTAGGAAGGTAGATCGAAATAAGAATATTTTAGTGTTAAAGTACCTGTTTTTACTAAAACTCGCTTAATTTACTCGTTATTTGTTATTTTATAATAATTAACTTTTTGTTAAATTGAATAATGGAAAGTAAGAACTTAATTAATTTTTTCTAATTAAGAGTGTTAATGCATTTTTCTAAAAAGGAAAATATTACTAAAAAATATACAGAATTTGTTAGAATTGTTCGAAAATTGGAGGTTTTTAGCGTTTTAAATCGAATGATATTTCTTTTTTTAGACTATTTCGAGAATTATAATCGATATCAGAAAATAAATTTAGTATTTTTAAAATTAAATATGAAAATGAAAGGGTATTAAATTTATTATTCTACAATATTAGTCTTTTAATTTAGGAGTTTTACGTACTCAACAAGGAGGAATATGCTTTGAAAAACTGGAAAAAACCATTAATGACTGTAGCAGCGGCAAGTTCTTTATTATTAGTCAATACACCAACATTTAAAGTAGCCGCGCAAGTAAATAAGGAAGTAGCCCAAGGTACAGGGGCTGCTGTACTAGATGGAACAAATTATTTTGGAGAAATGGATCCTAATACTACGTTATCAATCGATTTTGTTTTGAAACTTCAAAACAAAGATGATTTAGAAAAATATATTAAGGAAACAGTTACACCATACTCTCCTCATTATCGAAAGTATTTAAGTGTTGATGAATTCAAAGCTAAATATGCACCAAATCCGGCTTATATCCATTCTGTTACGTCATATCTACAAGCATATGGTATTAAAACTGATGTTCATGCAAATAATTTAACGATTACTACAACAGGAACAGTTGCTCAATTAAATAAAGCCTTAAGTGTCGATTTAAAATATGCTAGTTTTAAAGGTAAAAGTATTCATGCTACTAAAAAGAACCCAACTTTACCAAAAGTAATTTCAGATAATATTTTATGTATTTTAGGTTTAAATAATTATTCAAATTTAGAATCTAGAGCGGTTAAACAACCAACAATAATTGATAAGAAGGATGTACCAACTGGTCCACTTAGTTTAACTCCACAAGATTTACAAAGTCATTACAATGTTAATCCGCTTTATAAAAAGGGAGCAACTGGTGCTGGTCAAACAATCGGTATAGTAACTCTAGCGGAATTTAATACTGATGATGCATATAAATTCTGGGATAATATGGGAATTGAAACTAAGCCTAATCGTATTTCAGTAAAAGATGTAGATGGCGGTTCTGGTTGGGATGGTTATGAAGAAACTACATTAGATATACAACAAGCAGGTGCAATTGCTCCTGATGCAAATATTAATGTGTATGTAGGTCCTAACTCAGATACTGGATTTGTAGATGCATTTTCGAATGCAATTAATGAGAATGTAGCAAAACAAATTTCAGTAAGTTGGGGATCAAGTGAACTAAGTATTGATTCATACGTACAGCAACAAATGGAAGCACCAGAGTATGAAGACACATTTAATCAATTGTTTATGCAAGCAGCAGCACAAGGTATATCGATGTTTGCAGCAGCTGGTGATGCAGGTGCTTATGATGAAACTAGAGGTTCAGATAAAGTATTTAAACTGACAGCTGATTTCCCAGCAGCAAGTCCGTACATCACAGTAGCAGGTGGAACAACATTACCTTTCCAATTCCACTCTAATTCAACAGGTGTCGATGTCAAAGTTGGTGAAGAACGTGCTTGGGGTTGGGATTATCTACATGATTATTACAAAGCTAGAAAACTACCAGATGCTAACTTAGTTAATGGTGGTGGTGGCGGTTTCAGTACTTATTTTGAAACTCCAGATTATCAAAAAGGTGTAAGTGGGGTTAACAGTTTTACTGCAGTTGATGAGTTTACTATTTCACAAGATTTATCAAATGTCACATACAAACAACCTACTATTATTCCAGGACAAGGTACAGGCCGTAACCTTCCAGATTTATCAATGGCTGCTGATCCATACACTGGATATTATGTGTATTTAAGTGAACCAGGTAAACCTGGAACAAATTCCGGGTATGCTGTATTTGGTGGAACTAGTTTCGTATCACCTCAACTGAATGGATTATCGGCGTTAATTAATAGTGCAGATAACACTCAAGTTGGTTTCTGGAATCCTCAAATTTATCGCTTTGCACAACAAAGCACATCGCCTTTCACGCCATTAAACAAATCAGGTGCTGAAAACGATAATCTATTCTATTCTGGTACACCAGGTACGCTTTATAACCAAGCTACAGGACTTGGAATACCTGATGTAGCAAAATTAGCTGATAATTTCAGTACTCCAGTAAAATAAATTTCAAAAGAAAAAGTCGCATATTATGCGACTTTTTTTGTATTTACTAAATTATTGAAACTAACTTATAGATATAGAAAATAACTAAATAAAATAAAGCTTCATCACTAAAGCCGTTCCTATTGCTCCAAAAACAACGAAAATGATATGTAATCTAAGTAATGATAAGATAATTGCAACTAATCCACCAATTAGTCCAACGCTGATATTTCCTTTTTGAACACTTAATATTCCTGGGAAAATTAATGCACCCAATGCAGCATATGGAACACCTTTTAACCAGGAGGATACCCAATTTGGAAATTGAATCCGATCAACAATAAATACCGGAATTATTCGGGGAATCATTGTCACTAGGCACATACCTAAAACAAGTAAAAAGACAATCATTCTTTGCGATCTCCTTTCATTAATACAATTGCAAGTAAACTAGCAAGGATGGAAGACAAAATTAATGACCAGCCTTGACTTAAAAAAGATGAAAGGATGAAATTTAATAGCATACTCACTAATACAATTAAACATGCTCTCCAATTTGTACGGATAGCTGGGGTTAATAACCCGATAAACATAGCGTATAAAGATATTCCCATGCTTTCGCTAATAATCTTTGGAATAAGTTTGGAAAAAACTACTCCTAAAATAGTACCGCTTATCCAAGTACAATAAGCAATTGTATGTAATGTAATCAGATAGATGGACGAATAACTTGCTGAACTGCTTTTTTTACCTAAAGTAGTTACAGCGAAATTTTCATCAGTTAGTGTAATAGACAAGTAGACTCTATGCCAAAATGGTAGAGTTTTAAATTGATGATTAAATGATAGACTCATAACAAAGTTTCTAAAATTTAAAATAAATGTAGCGATATAGATTTGGAAAAAACTCACACCTGCCAAATACATTGATAAACCCATAAACTGACTAGCGCCAGCATAAACTAGCGCACTAAAAGAAATAGTATTTAGCACATCAATGTCAGCTTGCTTTGCAATTAATCCGAATGTAAAAGCAACAGGCAAATAGCCAATAATTAAGGGAACAGACGCTAAAAATCCTTCCTTCATTTCCTTACTACGATTCGCTTTAGTAAGTGTAGTTTTTGATTCTTGCAAAACAGTAGACATCTTAAGTTAGAAACTCCCTTCATTAAAAATATCCTTTAGTAATTAAGAACAATAAAGTGTTCTATAGCTGAGATGGCAGAAAATGTTTTCAGACACTTTATATTTCTGTATTCATACTTGTTTAGTGTTAGGAAAACAATCGGCCATCAAAGATGGTCATATGATTATACTATAAAATTAAGAAAATTTTTATAATACTAAAAATTTAATTTGTTTAATATTTGGGATCATTAATGAAACTAAAGCATTTGAAGTTAAAAGAGGAGTTTTTGGAAATGCCATAAAAAATTTTGACTTATTCATGAAATTTATAAATTATAGGTAATATTTTCCAGTAATAAATGATAAGGATTAATAATAAAAACATACTTGGCCATATTTTTTTAAACATTTTTCCACCTTAATCATAATTTAGTTTATTAACAAGTGTGCCGAAATTTTAGAGAAAATATTCCATTTTAATCACTATTTTTCAATTTTTTGGTAATGAATGAATGATTAGAGGTTCTTAAAATATGTGTATGATGCGGTCTATTAACTACTTTTAATACTAAATAAAAAGCAATTCTGTTATAATGTTAACTAGAATGTAAAGATAAGAAGGGATGTAAGTTAATGGGGGATTTAAATATTGGTATTGCATTTGGAGCGGGATTTCTCTCCTTTATTTCTCCATGTTGTCTACCGATTTATCCAGCGTTTTTATCGTATATTACAGGGGTATCTTTAAGTGATTTACAAAATGAAAAAAGAATACATAAAAGTAAAACTTTACTACATACTTTGTTCTTTTTACTAGGTTTTACAATCATTTTTATTGTTTTAGGTTTTAGTACTTCCATAATTGGTTCTTTTTTTATGCGTTATCAAGATTTTATTCGTCAAGTTGGTGCGATTTTAATTGTATTTTTAGGATTAGTCGTAACGGGTATTTTTCAACCGAAGTTTTTAATGAATGATCAAAGGTTTCAATTTTCAAAACGCCCTTCAGGTTTTCTAGGTTCTACTTTAATTGGATTAGCATTTGCAGCAGGTTGGACACCTTGTACTGGACCAATCTTAACTTCAGTATTTGCACTTGCAGTAAGTAACCCAGGTTCAAGTCTATTTTATATGTTAGCTTATACTCTTGGATTTTCTATTCCATTTTTTGTATTGTCGTTTTATTTAGGATCACTAAGTTGGATTAAAAAGTATTCACATAAAATCGTCGTTTTTGGTGGATATATCATGATCATAATGGGAATCATGTTATATTTTGATTGGTTGACTAAAATAACAATTTATTTTACTAGATTTTTTGGTGGATTTACTGGGTTTTAACCATTATTTTTCCAATGTAAAAAAATGCAGGATTTGAAGTTATTGGATTTGCATCGAAGTGGTAGAAGCAGTATTATATAATCAGTTTATATGATAAAAAAAGTGCTTTGTATTCACAAAAACTATATTAGTCAATGCATAAAAGTATTGTTATTCTTTAAGATTGAGAAAAAAGGTAGTGAAAAAAATGAGTAAAGATATGAGTATAATTTTTAGCACAGTATTTGCAACCTGTATGGCTTTAGGTGTAATTTTCGTTAGACTAAAAGCTGCTAAAAAGCCGACAAACCTTAAAAAAATAATTTTACCTCCATTTTTTATGAGTAGTGGAGCATTAATGTACTTAGTACCTGAGTTTAGATTGACAGGTTCTGAAGTATTAGAAGCTGTTTGTATGGGAGTATTTTTTTCGTTATTTCTAATTAAAACGTCTAAATTTGAAATTGTAGATAATGAAATTTATTTAAAAAGATCAAAAGCATTTGTCTTTATCTTACTTGGTTTATTAGTAGTTCGAATCGTGATGAAGTTATATTTAAGTTCATCAATCGATGTAGGCCAATTAAGTGGTATGTTCTTCTTATTAGCATTTTCAATGATTGTTCCTTGGCGCTTAGCAATGTACAAATCATATCAAAAAATGAGAAGACAGCTTCCATCAAATACAATTATTACATGAAAAAACGTGTACCTTATCGGTACACGTTTTTATTTTGCAAGTAAATGCTTATAATCAGTAAAATCAATTTCTTTTTTCTTTAATGTTTTAACTAAAAATGCATGATCACGTTTAGGGGTTGCTTTAATATAACCTTCAATAATTAAACCTTGTGTAATTTGCGGAGCGTTAGCTATTAGAGCTAACTCACCAATTTTTCCTGCTATTTTATCTCGAGCTATATCTCTAAATAAAGATGGAACAGGTTTTACTAATTCTTCAAGTAATTCTTTCTGTTCAGTTGACCATAAATGTCTTGTTTGTTGTAAATATTCTTCCTGCCAATCTAAAATCGATTTCCCATCCTCTTTAGGTAATCTTTTTAAAAACTTTCTGAACATAAAGTATCCGCCGATTGACATCATTCCTAACAAGAAAATTGTCCATAAGACAATCATAATTTGAGAAAAGAACGAAAACATATGTATCCTCCTTGTATTAGGTAAACATACCACTATTATAGTAAGAAAATATGACAAGTATCAAGCAAGTACATATGTTTTTTGTCAAAAAATGACCATTTATTTTTAAGTACTAGTTTCATTTTAAGTATTTGAATCATATAGTAGAAAAAATAAAGAAAAAAGTCGTAGAGGAGGCGAAAGAATGTGAAACAAACTAAATTCTCTTCTCACTTTACTTTTCTAAGTATTTTATTTTATATGGCTGCCAGTTCAATATTCCTGGTCATTCTGTACAAGTTAATATCAATGCTTGTAGGAAGCGGAAATGATGTAAAGACCTATCTGCAAATCGCTGTAGTCGTAATTGTATTAAGTATTACAGCTTTCCGCCTAATAAGAAGTGATATTGTGTTAATCCAGGATCAAATTATTATTCATAAAGGCATTCTAACAGTTAAACTTAAGGTCAATGATATTACAGAAATAAAGCAACTAGTCGAAGTTTATGGAAAAAATAAAGAAATAATAACTTTATTAATTCATATTAACGAGTCAGTACAACCATTTATGTTAACCCTCGAAAATCCAAAAGCTTTTATAAGAGAACTGTTAATTTTAAATTCCGACATTATATTTGATGAAGAATTGATTATTTTAGTCAATAAAAATAACTAATAAATGAAAGCCGAGTTTATTTAATGTAGACTTGGCTTTTTGCATTTTTAGAATATTGATCAATGAAATGAAAACCAATTGGAAATGAAATATTTTACTAAGTTTCTAATGTTTATAGTGATATATGCAAGGTTAAGCGTTATAATAGTGTTTTATAGTGATATATGCAAGGTTAAGCGTTATAATAATGTTTTCTTCAGTAAAATAATGTATATTATATTTGTTGAATAGATTCTCTTTTAAGATAGAAAAGTAGGTGAATAAAGTGGGAAAATATCAATTGGATACAAAAGGTCAGATGGCTGTGTCAAAGTTTCATGAAAAACAGACGCCTGCCAAATTTGATAAAAAGCAGCAACTTGAAAAAATGCGTGCGGAGTATTTGAAAAATAAGCAAAAACAAACAGATAAATAATATGAATGAAAACATAGGAAGACTAAAATCTCCCTATGTTTTTTTATTCGAAGTACTTTTTTCAATTATTAGTCATCAGATAGCCAATTCCCGACTAATATTTCAATGGGAATCAGTAGACTAGCTGTTTGGGCACTCGAGTAAACTCCAACAGAAATTTTTCTTTTAATTGTCGGTTTCTTTTTTTGTTGACGCTGCTTTTCCGGCTTTGTACATAAAGGTAAGAAACAGAATAGTCATAACGCGTTCAATCCATGTCAAAGAAAAGTTCACAAACAAAAAGGCAATGATTTCAACGATAAATGAAACGAAAGTAAATGAGATCGCGCCAACGAAAAATAATTTGTACCACTGGCGGTACGTTAAATGAATGTCCTTTTTTCGTGCAGCATACTTATACACAAGTGAAAACAAGACTGGCATCATCACTGGAATGATTAGTACAATGAGCGGGATGACAATCAGTAGAAACAGCTCAGCATTGTCTCCGAATCCATTTTCTAAAACCGCCCATAACGAAGTCGTATCCGATGCTATATCGAAATTCATCAAGAGCTCAAATAGCCCCGCACTTAACACGAAACTTGCCAGTAAATAATAACCGATGATGCTTCGTTTTTTCGAATGAAGCACTTCGTTGTACTTACTTGGCTGAAAGCTTGATAGCATGATTTTAAACATAATTTTCCTCCAATTTTCCAAATCATTTTCAATTATACAGGTGAACGAGCTTTCACATGACTAGTAATTTTTAACATATTCTTAAGAAAAAAAGACTCGAAAAGAATCTTGCGTGTATGCGTTAGCCAATCAAGAATTCACCATATTGAAGGGATGTTTAATACTTACTTCCAAAGTAGTAAACTAATAAAGATTTTGAATAAAAAGGGAAATTTACTTATGATAGAGAAATCTTTATTTTATGGTAAGATTATCCAACAAGAATTTAAAAACTATGAGTATACATAAAGGACAAGGGTTTTCAAATTTGGTTCGATCTACATTTAAGCAGCGATAAAGGCAACATCTATTTATACGTAGATAAGTTAGAAAAGAAAGGTCTTGTGGGCATACAACCTAACCCAAATGATAGAAGGGCTTCGAATGTCGTACTGACAGAAAAAGTAAGAGCATTATTTAACGAGATTTTTCCCAAACACGTTCCAACCATTTCTCAAAATTTATCATTTATCTCGAATGATGAAAAAGACAGTTAATTGATTATGTAAAGAAATAAGACGCTAAAAAGTGTTTGATATTCTCATTTAACACTATCCTGTCAAATCATGCGTTATGAAAGTTTAATCGAACAAGTGGTAAATTTAATAATTTATAATAAGAGCATTTCTTTGTAATGAGAAATGCTTTTTATTTTTGTCAAAATTAAAAAGATATTCCAATATCAATATAAATAAAACTTGTGAGTATACAAAATGATTACGATCTTAATAAAAACAAAAACACTACTTATGTACTTAAATAGGTACTTTTTGAATATGGATAATCTTTATATTAATAATAATTTTCAATTACGAGGGTTATGAATAGTTAGGCTACTTTAGTTTATGTTACAATAATCTACAGTACATAATTGTAGGGGGAATATAGCACTAATGAGTAAAAAGAAAAAATCTAATAGTAATCAAACGTTCGCTATTTCTGTATTTGTTGGAATAGTTGTTTTAGTTGGAGCATTATTTTTAGTTTCTAAATTGCAAGATAAAAAGACTGAAGAAGTATATCCAACAATTGCTGGAGTAAATCAAGTGAAAGTTGATGGGTTTGACACAAAGGATCAACCAACATTTAGCAATAAAGATGCAAAAGTGGAAGTAGTTGAATTTGGTGATTATAAATGTCCAATTTGTGCTCAATGGAATAAAGTAGTTTTTCCTCAACTTAAAGCCGATTATATTGATAATGGTTTAATCAATTTTTCATTTATTAACTATCCATTTATTTCGAAAGATTCAAATTTAGCTGCACTTGCATCAGAAGTAGTTTATAAAACTCATAAAGATTCATTTTGGAAGTTTCAAGAGCAAATCTACTTAAAACAAGAAGATGAAACAACTACTTGGGCTACACCTGATAAACTAGCAAGTATTGCAAAATCTGTTATTCCGAATTTAGACGAAAAACAATTTAAAAAAGATTTATACAAAAAAGATGCAATGAAACAAGTTGCTAACGATGTTGCAATTGCTAACCATTATGGTGTTAATGGCACACCTACAATATTTGTAAATGGTAAAGCAGTGGACAACCCTAGCTTAGAATCAATTAAAGCAGCTATTGACGCTGAAATAAACAAATAATTAAAAAGGGTATGCGGAAGTGTTCGCATACCTTTTTTTGGTGGACAATTTACAATAAAGTTGATTTTCAGACTGATTGCAAGCGCTTGTCTTTCGAGGCGCGAAGCCTGGCGAGGAGCGGAGTTACCCTAGCCGGTAATGAGCACCGCAGACAGGCGAAGTAACGAAGAAAGCGAGCGTTTGGCGGGCAGTCTCCAAAGGTATGCGGAACAATCGCATACCTTTTTTTGTTTACATTTTTTTCTTTACACGTGCATCTGCTTGAGCTGAACGTTCTTGTGCTTCCATATCATTTTGATCTGCTAATTCCGCTGAATACTCGACATCAAGTCCATCAGGCTTTACATTCTTATTAAAATTAGAGTTGTAAGTATTTTTGTTCTTTTTCAAATTAAACCCCTCCATTATCTAATTAATTTAAATTACATATCGTGGTGACTATGTTTTTTCTGTCTTGTATGATTTTGGTTCTTTACTTTATGAGAACCGCTTAATGGTTTTGGTTGTCCACTTTCATGGTCAATTGGGCTATTTCTTTTTGACGATTTGTTTGTCATTCTTGTCACCTTCCTTTACAAATAGCTTTAGTTGTATGCGAAAAAATATGCCAAAATGAAATATTTACTAATTTATAATTGAAAGCGTTTTAATCATTTTTTTCTAATAATTTTCGATAACCATTTTCCATATATATAAATAAATTAATGAAAGGGAGGTATTTCTTATGATCTAATTCATCTTATATTAATTAAAAAATTGAATGTTGAGAAAATTATTTTTCATAATAAAAAACGACAAACAACAATTAAATCTAAGAAATTAATAGAGTAAAAGTTAATTTTTTTAGTTTGTCTGACTCTTTTGATGTATGAAACAAGTAATTTGACCAATACTAGTAATAGTCAAAATGAAAGAGGAGACTGATACTGATTATGCAAATACTAACAGTTTGTCTTATATATTCCGGTGTGATCGTACTCTATCTCTTGTTCAAGAAAGTTCAATATAATAAGAGACAAAAAAATGTGATTAATTTTTTCCTATACTATAATCGAAGAAAAAGTAATGTTAATAGAGATACGAAAAGAACAGGAGATATTATTTATTTAATGCCTCAATCGACGTTGAACAAAGGGATTTTAAGAAAGCGAAAAGATGATTTTGAGTAATGATCAAAAAATATAAAAAATAGCAAGCAATCCGTACAAATTGCTTGCTATTTTTTTATTGTCTTTTTTTTGTCTTTTTATTGTTTAACTTATAATCAGCTGAAAGTGGCTCTTGTGCTGTTTCTTCATTAAAACCAGCAGCTTTCCCTTGCTCGATTGAAGCTGACATTCCGCTACCAGAATTATTTTTACGTCTAGACATGATTATTCCTCCTTATATAAGGCTATTTTCGCCAACAATTTTAATGAATTGGTTTGAAAACTGCCTTTTATAATCGATATTCTATCCTATATTTATTTAAGTACCCTAAAATTTCATTGGTAAATAATGTGAGTGTCATTATTAAATTGTTCAATGTCTGCACCTTACAATAGGTGTTTTTTATGTTTGTAGTTCTGGAATTGTCAGGAATGTAACAAGGTTTCAAAAACTAACAGGAGTAAAGACTTGTCCGGTAGTAAAAAACGAGAACTTTTGGACTATTTATTCAAACAATCTTTCAATTTTATGAATATATTGGCTTATGTATACGATTTAATGGTTATTTAGAAGTTTTCAAAGTATGAAAGCAAGCGATGTTATTTACGGGATAAGTCTTCCTAAGTAGGTTGGCTTTTTAAATTATTTATTTAAAAGGAGACAACATATATGACAAATCCAACTTATCAAGAAAGAAATTTATCAAATATAAATAAGCTAGCTCCTAATACAAAGCAAGCAGCTTTAAAATGGTACAATTATTGTATAAAAAACAATATCAATGTTTTAATTTACGAAACGACACGAACAAAAGAACGTCAAGAAGTACTAGTTGATAATGGCAAGTCCCAAACTAGAAAGTCATATCATCTTGTAGGTCAAGCATTAGACTTTGTTCCAATTGTAAATGATAAAGAAGGGTGGAACTCATACGATACTGAACCCTTTAAATCGGCTATTAGATATGCTAAATCCATTGGCTTCACATGGGGTGGGGACTGGAGTGGCTTTGTAGATCAGGCACATTTACAATTTGAATACAAAGGATATGGCACCGATAAAGTATTAGAAGTTAAACCTCCTGCATATCCAGGAACGATTTTAAAATCAGGTTCAAAAGGAAAGAGTGTTAAATTAGTTCAAAAAGAATTAGGAATTACCGCAGACGGTATTTTCGGTCCAATTACGGATCGGGCAGTAAGAAATTTTCAAAAGAAAAATGGCCTGACCGTAGATGGAAAAGTAGGCCCAAAACTTGGGCAAAATTATTTGACTAAGAAAAGGTAAAATCTCATTAGTAAATTTAGTTTAGATTAAAATAAATTTACCATTCGAAATTTCAAATTGTAAAAATAAAACTACGTTCAAACCCTGTATCAGTACTGTACAGGGTTTGTTTTAATATTTGATAAATCTTATTGGTAGAAAGGGGGTTCTTAACGGAAAGAGCTTAAAAAAATATAAGATTGTAAAAATTCACATCCTCCAATATGATGAATAATGGACAAAAAACTTATTTATTGGTGCTTGAAGCATTTCAGGAGGAAACGGATGAAACGATTTATCGAAATAGACATCGCGAGGGGGGTAACTATATTTTTGGTTGTAATGGGACATACGGCAATTCCAATCTGGTTAAATAACATATTAAGAGACTTTAGAATGCCGTTGTTTTTCTTTGTATCAGGTTATCTTTTTAGTAGTCATAGGTACTTAAATGATACGCGACTATTATGGATCAACAAATTTTATGCTTTACTAGTACCTTACTTTACAGCAGGGATATTATCTTATTTTTACTGGTTAATTTTAAACGCAGTAAACCCTTTAAAATATGAATTTTTATGGTACAAGCCTCTTGTTGGTATTTTATATGGGAATGGAGTTAATGGATGGTTAAGCATAAATATACCGTTATGGTTTTTAGTTTGTTTATTTTGTGTTCAATTACTCTATTGTTACTCACAAAAAATCATTGGCGGATTTAGGGTTTACACTCAAATTGGTTTTTACTTAATTTTAGGATTTTTGGGATATGTTATAAGTCGTTTTGTATTTTTACCTTGGGGATTAGATATCGCTTTAGTTTCACTTTTTTTCATGCATTTAGGGAATAAATTTAAGGATTATCAATTATTAAATAAAATAAAACCATTTGGCATTGTATCAATTTTATCACTAATAATATTCGGAATTTCTACTTATATCAACAATGCAGATATGAACAATAGGATTTATGATAACTTTTTTGTATTTTATATAGCTGGCATTTCTGGAAGCATTGCAACATTATCGATTGCAAAATTGGTTTCTAAAAAGAAATTACCTACAGACTTTTTTACTTTTTTAGGTAGAGAATCATTAATAATTTTAATTTTCCATGTTGGATTTGCTATTGCTACATTGAAATACATAGATAATCTTTTTGTAAAAGGTACTATTCATTGGACCATATACTTTGCATTTGGATTATTAATTCCTATCTCACTATCGGTTTTCATTAATAAGGTTCCAATTTTAAATATATTACTTAACGGTAAGGGCAAGCCAGTCACTACTGAAATTACAATTAATCAATTAAAGGCGTCTTAAAAAAATAATGTGCAATAATCATTTTGTTAAAAAAGCCCTGTGTCCTTTTTTGGATACAGGGCTTATATTCGTTAGTTGGTTAACTACTCATCCATTGAAATGATTTCTACTTAAAGTGTTTTCATTGAAAAATCCTAAAATTTGATCCACACGTATTACAGACTGACACCTTCAAAAATCACATCACGTTCACAAATTTTTAAAAACTTAAATTAATTATATTGAAATAAACAATGATATAATTGAGCAAAATATTATTAAATGAACTATTTGATTTAAAAGGTCATAAGTAATACTTATTACAAATGATAAGTTACTTGTTATTTACTTATGATATACATTGTAATAATATATTATTGTAAGGTATTGAAAAGTTTGGATATAAAATATATTCAGACATTTTTTGCTTAATAGGGGGAAGAAAACATGGGGAAAAATGACGTTTTCCAATCACGTTCGACATTTACTGCGAACGATAAAACTTATCATTATTATCGCTTAAAAGCAATTGAGGAAGCTGGAGTAGCTAAAATCGGTAAATTACCTTATTCGATTAAAGTGTTACTAGAATCAGTTCTTCGTCAAGTAGATGGAAGAGTAATTACAAAAGATCATGTTGAAAATTTAGCAAAATGGGGAACAAACGAGCTACAAGATGTAGATGTTCCGTTTAAACCTTCTCGTGTTATTTTACAAGACTTCACAGGTGTTCCAGCTGTAGTTGACTTAGCTTCATTACGTAAGGCAATGGCTGATATGGGTGGAGACCCGGAAGTAATTAATCCAGAAATTCCAGTAGATCTAGTAATTGACCACTCTGTAATGGTTGATAAAGCTGGTTCAGCGGATGCATTAGATTTCAATATGGATTTAGAATTTTCTCGTAACGAAGAGCGTTACCAATTCTTAAGCTGGGCTCAAAAAGCATTTAATAACTATCGTGCAGTTCCACCAGCAACTGGTATCGTTCACCAAGTTAACTTAGAATACTTAGCAAATGTAGTACATGCAATTGCAAATGAAGATGGTGAAGTTGTTGCATTCCCTGATACATTAGTAGGTACTGACTCACATACTACTATGATAAATGGTATTGGTGTATTAGGTTGGGGTGTAGGTGGTATTGAAGCTGAAGCAGGTATGCTTGGTCAACCATCATATTTCCCAGTTCCAGAAGTTATCGGTGTTAAATTAATTGGTGCTTTACCAAGTGGAACAACTGCAACTGATGTTGCGTTAAAAGTTACTGAAGTTTTACGAAAAAAAGGTGTAGTAAATAAATTTGTTGAGTTCTTTGGACCAGGTTTACAAAGCATGCCTTTAGCAGACCGTGCTACAATTGCAAACATGGCTCCTGAATACGGTGCAACATGTGGATTCTTCCCAGTTGATGCTGAAGCACTTAACTACCTACGTTTAACAGGTCGTTCTGAAGAGCAAATTCAATTAGTAGAAGCATACTGCAAAGCTAATGATTTATTCTATACAGCTGACTTAGAAGATCCTACATTTACTGATTTAGTAGAGATCAATCTTTCAGAAATTGAATCAAATCTTTCTGGTCCAAAACGTCCACAAGATTTAATTCCATTATCTGAAATGAAAAAAGCATTCCAAGCAGCAGTTTCTGCTCCAGTGGGTAATGCAGGATTCGGTTTAACTGATGAAACATTAGATAAAGAGGTAAACGTTAAATTTGAAAATGGTACTGAAACAACATTTAAAACTGGTGCAGTAGCTATTGCAGCAATCACAAGTTGTACAAATACTTCAAACCCATACGTTATGTTAGGTGCTGGTTTAGTAGCTAAAAAAGCTGTTGAAAAAGGATTAACAGTACCTGCTTATGTAAAAACTTCATTAGCTCCTGGATCTAAAGTTGTTAGTGGATATTTACAAGAAGCTGGATTAATTCCTTTCTTAAATCAATTAGGATTTAACATCGTTGGTTACGGATGTACTACATGTATCGGTAACTCAGGTCCATTAGCTCCTGAAATGGAAGAAGCTATTGCTGATAATGATATGTTAGTAACATCTGTACTTTCTGGTAACCGTAACTTCGAAGGACGTATTCATCCTCAAGTTAAAGGTAACTACTTAGCATCACCACCATTAGTAGTTGCTTACGCGTTAGCAGGTAATGTAAATATCGACTTCTCAGTTGAGCCAATCGGTCAAGATAAAGATGGAAACGATGTATTCTTAAAAGATATTTGGCCAACATCTGCAGAAGTTCAAGAAGTAGTTGCATCTACAGTTACTCCTGAATTATTCAAAAAAGAATACGAAAGAGTATTTGAAGATAACAAACGTTGGAACGAAATTCAAACAACTGATGATTCTTTATACAAATGGGATAGCGAATCAACTTATATCGCAAATCCTCCATTCTTTGAAGGATTATCAAAAGAGCCAGGCATAGTTAAACCATTAGCTGGTTTAAAAATCGTTGGTAAATTCGGTGATTCAGTAACAACTGACCACATCTCACCAGCTGGTTCAATTGGTAAAACAACGCCTGCAGGACTTTACCTACAAAGTAAAGGTGTTAAACCTGTAGACTTTAACTCATACGGTTCTCGTCGTGGTAACCACGATGTAATGATGCGTGGTACATTTGCTAATATTCGTATCCGTAACCAAATCGCTCCAGGTACAGAAGGTGGATACACTACTTATTGGCCAACTGGCGAAGTAATGTCAATTTATGATGCAGCAATGCGTTATAAAGAAGATGGAACTGGATTAATGATCTTAGCTGGAAATGACTACGGTATGGGAAGTTCTCGAGACTGGGCTGCTAAAGGAACAAACCTTTTAGGTATCAAAACAGTTCTTGCTGAAAGCTTTGAGCGTATTCATAGAAGTAACTTAGTATTAATGGGTGTTTTACCACTTCAATTTAAAGATGGTGAAAATGCTGAAACATTTGGATTAACAGGCAAAGAAGTATTTGCTGTTAATGTAGATGAGAATGTTAAACCACGTGATCTTGTAAAAGTAACTGCAACAAAAGAAGACGGCACAACTGTTGACTTTGAAGTAGTTGCGCGTTTCGACAGCGAAGTTGAAATCGACTACTACCGTCATGGTGGTATCTTACAAATGGTATTACGTGACAAATTAAATAATTCTAAAGTAACTCATTAATTTGTATAGAAAACACGGTCTTTTAATGGACCGTGTTTTTTTTGATTTTTAAGTAAGTGGTATTGCAATTAAAACTGTTGAATAGCAAAAAAATAATGGCACTGCAAATAAAAACCAGAAATCACAATTAAGATAGCGAAATCGCAATTAAATCTGTAGAATCGCAATTAAAAATCAGAAATAGCAATTAAAAATAAGGAATCGCAAATAAAAGCCAGAAATCGCAATTAATATGATGAAATCACAATTAATTCTCTAGTATATCAATTAAAATCCGAATATCCGTAATTTAACAGACAGAAACGATCAGCCATACACCAAAATGTACTAAATGGATAAAAAATTTACGAATTAATAGGGGATTCCTGTAAAAAATATAAAAAAGTGGATCTATATTAAGATAATTTGAATGGAAAATAATATATAAATGTATTCAGAAGATATTGTCTAAGAACGTATGCGAGCTTGTTCCACTTTTGTATTTATTATGGTTAAATAGAGATAGTTCATTAAAAGGGTGATTTGTATGAAAAAAGTAATTCCTTTACTGATTCTTTTAGTAGCGTTAGGATATTCAATTTTTCAATTATATGAGAAAAAAGAAGAAGAGAAAAAAGTCAGTAATAATAATGATGCTTATATTGCTTCAATTCAAAAATTAGGTGTTCAAGTTGGACAACAGGCACCTGATATTCAATTGATGACTTTAGATGAAAAGAAGATTAATTTGTCTTCATTCAAAGGTAAGAAAGTAATCTTAAACTTCTGGGCTACTTGGTGCCCTCCTTGTCAAGACGAGATACCAGCACTAGAGAAATTCCATCAAGAGCACAAGGATATTGAAATGATTGGTGTTGCGGATTATATTGGCGAGAAAAAGGATTTAAATTTTATCAAGAACTTTGTTAATAAAAATAGTATGAATTATCGAATTTTAATTGATGAAAACGGTGATAATTTTCGTAAATATGGTGTGATTTCAATACCTACTACATACTTTATTAATCCGAATGGAGAGGTAGTTTTTAAGCAAATTGGGCCATTAACTGAAAAACAATTAAATGCATTTTTAAAATAAGAAAAAATTTACTAAAATGTAAGAAAACTTTTTTTTTTGGCAATACTAACATAAAAAGAAGAGGTGATTGTTTTGAGAAAGAAAAGACATAAATCGTTTCAAGAATTAATTCTTGAAAATAAAAATTCTCTATTAAATGATGAAGAAGCTTTGAATAAAATATATGATCGACTAGAAGAACGTTTAGAAAGAAAAGCTAAAGCTGAGTAAATTAGTCAGTTTCGAAAATCGAATTTTATTTATAGACAAGAGAAGGATTTATTTCCTTCTTTTTTTGTTGTCAAAATTAATTTCCTTTTACATATTTACAGCTACAAAACTCATACTATCGCTAGGGGGCGATAAAATGGGAAATCCAAAAAAACATCCTAAAGATTTTGTACCAAATCATATAGGTACACAAAACAAAGCAGCTGGTGGGAATAAAGGAAAACAAATGCAGTATAAAGATCCTACTGGTAAACAACCAATTGTAGATAACGGGTAAAATCCAAATCACAAAAACATAATTCTGAAATGGAGCGATATTTGATGGAACATACACCAAAGCCAGATGATCGTAGTGATAATGCAAGTAAAATCCAAAGTAATATTAACAATACGAAAGAAAATATGAAAGAAGCAGAAGCTTCAATGAAATTCGGTAATGACGAGCAACGTCAAAATGCAATAGCAAAAAATCAACGTCGCGAGGAATCTATCGCAGCATTAGAAAGTGAACTAAGAGACGAACAAGCATTTAATAATACGAATGACTGATTAAAAAATAAGCTAGGTATTTAGAGTTAGCCTCATAAATACCTAGCTTTTCTTTATGCTCTTTTAACTACATTAAAATTAGCTTCTAGAAGCTCCCAATTTTGAATAAATGGTAATCCTAATTTCCAATACGATATCCCTCGTATTTTCTCTTCTTTTATTAAGTTAAACTTGGCTTGAATTGATCTTGCATCTTCGAACCAAACTTCATGTTTTTGACCATTTGATTCTGTATATCGGTAATGCGGTGCTTTAGCTTTGTTATCAAAAAGGATTTCGTTTGTCATTTGGATTGCTAAATTTGTAGCAGCTTCAGCACTTAAAGCTTTAGCCATGGTACCTTGTTTAAATGGAACTTTCCAGTCGAATCCATATAGATTTTGTCCCATTACTATTTTTGGTACTGGAATTACGGTCTTTGCATAGTTGATTACTTTACGAACTTGATCGATCGGTGATACGGCCATAGGAGGACCGCCTTGCCAGCCCCAATCATATGTCATGATTACAACGAAGTCCACAACTTTACCTATGTTAGCATAATCATGAGCTTCGTAAAATCTACCCTTTTGGTTTGAACTTGTTTTTGGTATTAAAGTAGCACTCAATATGAATCCTTGAGGCAGCCTTGATTTTACTTTATTTAAAAAATTAATATAAGCTGCACGATCCGTTGAAGCAACGTCTTCAAAGTCTATATTTACTTCTCTAAAACCGTATTTATTAGCAGTACTAATAATTGTATTGATCAGCTTATCTTGAACTGCTGGACTTTGTAATATATCAGTTGCTAGAGATGTTGAAAACTGTCCATTTTCAAGATTAGAGACAACCATCATATAAATACAGCGATTATCCTTTGCGATTTGAGGAATGTTTCCAAGTGGCGGTTCTGATAGTGTACCATCTCTTTTTGCATCAAAGCTAAAATGTGCTAAATAGGTTAAAAACTTACTTTCTGTTCGAGCTGATTCTTCAAGCGCTGGTTTGATTGGGTTTGAAGTAGGTTGTAAATAGCCAATTGATTCGATATTTCTTTTCTTTCTTGGTGGAAGATGGAGCTTTTGACCGACATTTAATGATGCATATGGACTAATTCCACTTAAAGTTGCAATTTGACTTGATGTTACACCATAGGTTAAAGCTAAATCATATAAGTTATCACCGGGTTGAACAAAATATTCGTTTCCTGTAGTTGGTACAACAAGCGATTGACCTTTTATTATTTTATAAGGAGCTACAAGAGCATTTGAATTAATGAGTGCTTGGCGTTCAACTCCATAAAAATCTGCAATACTCATTACTGTTTCTCCACTTTTTACAACATGAATTTGCATCAAGTTTATCTCCTTCCATTAAACGTAGATATTCGTCTCTATTAAATATATGCCAAAGAGTTTGGATTAGAAGAGGTTAGGTGGAAAAGCAAATTGAAATTGATTTTGAATATAAAAAACCTAGCCAAAGCTAGGTTTCAGACTGTTGACAAACGCTCGCTTTCTTCGTTGCTTCGCCTGCCTGCGGTGCTCATTACCCTCAAAGGTAACTCCGCTCCTCATCAGGCTTCGCGCCTCGAAAGACAAGCGTTTGCAATCAGTCTGAAAATCAAGTTTATGGATTTCGTATAAATACTGAAACCTAGCCAAAGCTAGGTTTTTAGGACAAATATTTATTTTTTTGATTCTTTATCGCTATTTGGATCAAGTGGGAATTGAATGATATTTGAGTTACTGCCTGAGACAGTAGGGAGTTTACCATCCCATTTCTCTGCTTTTTTGTATTCAATTAATTCATTGGTCAACGTTTGTTGGATTACTTGGTTCGCTTTTGCTTGGCCTTGTGCCCGGATTAGTTGTGAATCAGCATCAGCCTTTGCTTCCACTTTTTTCTTTTCTGCTTCAATTTTAGCCGTTTCTAGTTCAATTTTTTTACGATCATTTTCTTGGGCAGCTTGAACACGTGCATCAATTGCATCCTGCGTTTTTGCGTCTGGTTTTGGCGTTCCTAATGTTAAATTTTCAACAAAGAAACCAAGTGCTTTTACATCGTCTTTATAGAGTGTTTCAATATCAGCTGAGGCATTACTTGATTTCTCACCGTATAATTGTAAAACTGTGTATTTTGAAACGGCAATTCGAGCTGCATCTTGTAAACGTTTCTTTAAATATGTATCCTCAATTTCTTCGATAGACACAGGTCCAAACTCGTTAAACATTGAGACTACTTTAGAAGGATCAATTTTATATGTATATGATAAATCCATTTCAATTCTTTTACCGTCTGAAGTAGCTAATGCAACGTCTTTATATTCTACAGTACGAAGACGGACAGGGTATTCGGTAACTTTATCGAATAAACCAACGAAATTCCAACCTTGAGATAATGTATTTTTCTGTATACCCCCATTTGGTGAATAGACAACTCCGACATAACCAGGTGTTATTTTTTCAATAAATAATGTTGGAATTGTTGCGATTAAGATCAGTGCAATACCCGCGATGATTCCTCCAATTAATTTACGGCTGAAAAATGAATTCTTTTTTTCATTTGGACGAATTTCCATTATTTTTGTCCTCCTTATCCTTTAAAATATTTTTTACTTTAGCTGATTTCTCACCAATTTTTACAAATGTTGGAGAAAGAAGAAGCCATACTCCGAATAAAAAAAGAAGGATGATTAAGATTGAGCCCACTAGAACCTTCAAAAAGATCGACCTCCTAATTTCTAATGTTAAAAAATCATTAGTTTATTATAAGAAAATTATAACATTTAGGATAAGTTAAAAAATAGAACAATTATTAATTTTTTGGTAAAGTATTCTGTAGAAGAATAAGAGGTGAATTTATGTTTATATCAGAAAAATTAGTTGAAGTAAGATATGCAGAAACAGATGCAATGGGTGTTGTATACCATGCAAATTATTTAGTATGGTTTGAAATTGGCCGTACTCAATTAATAAAAGATCTGGGCTTTAATTATGCAGAAATGGAATCACAAGGTGTCATTTCTCCAGTGATCGATTTGAATGTTTCATACAAGAAAAGTCTACGATATGGACAAACAGCTAAAGTCAAAACAAAAATAAAATCACTTACACCACTTAAAGTGATCTACGAATATGAGATTCTTAATGAAGAAGGCGATATTTGCTGTATAGGAAATTCAACACATGTTCTTGTACATAAAGAAACATTTAGACCGATTAAATTTAAGAAAATGTTCCCTGATTGGTATGAGGCATATGAGAAGGCGATGGGGCAGGTTTAAAGGTATAGAAGACAAAAAGTGCATGGAAAAATAAAAGATTAGAGAGGGAAGATCATTAATCTTCAATCTCTAATCTTTAGCTAATCTTGCTTTTAAAATTTAACTTTTGGTTCAGTTTTGTCTTTAATTCTTTTTATATTTGGACGATGTTTGTATACGACAAAGATTGTGAGTACGATTAAAATATAAGTTATTATGTACCCATTGTCTTTAATTAGTCCCGTGTATTCCATAATAAAAGCTAAAATTGTACCTAAAAAAGCTGTTAACATAGACGAAAGTGAAACGTATTTTGTTGTTTTTAAACTAATTGCGAAGATAATAATTAAGCAGACAAAAAGTAGTGGCGATGCATATAATAAGATCCCTGCAGAGGTTGCTACCGCTTTACCACCTCTAAAACCAGCAAATATTGGATACATATGACCAATAACAGCAACTAGACCGATAATTAATGGGTGAATTCCATGATAATGGAATAATACAGGTAATGAAGCTGCTAGTGTTCCTTTTAAAATATCTCCAAGTGTTACAATAATACCTGCTTTTTTACCTAATGTGCGGAATGTATTTGTCGCACCAAGATTTCCACTACCGTGTTGACGGATATCTACTCCGTAAAATATTTTTCCAACTACTAAACCGAATGGTACAGATCCGATTAAATAGGCTAGTACAATAATGACCAAACTCATTTTCTAGCTCCTTTTCAAACAATAATAAATTAGTGCAGTATCATATGATTTTATCACAATTTTAAGCGAATATATAGATAGTTGCTTTAGAATATTAATTCAAATGAGGAAACAAAGGACATTTTATTTTAGTTAAAAGTTCTTATATCTATCAATTTAATGAAAGGAAAAAAATATGAACCCGACAGTTTTAATCATTGAAGATGAAAAAAGATTAAGAGAAATCGTAAAAGAGTATTTTGAAAACGATCAATTTACAGTAATCGAAGCAGAAGATGGAGAACAAGGCATAAAGAAATTTATCGAAAATCAAGTAGATTTAATAATTCTAGATTTAATGCTACCAAAATTAGATGGTTGGGAAGTTTGTAAGCTAATTAGAGAGCAGTCAAGTATTCCGATCATTATGACCACTGCCCGCTCAGAAGAAGAAGATCAATTACTTGGTTTTGATATTGGAACAGATGAATATGTGACAAAGCCATTCAGTCCTAAAATTCTAGTAGCAAAAGCAAAGAGTGTACTTAGAAGAACAGCTGATCCGAAAGAAGACGATAAAGAAACTAAAACGATATGTGGAATTATGATAAATACATCATCAAGGACAGCTTCAATTAATAATGAAATATTACAACTTACGAATAAAGAGTTCGAATTACTATGTTATTTAATTGATAATAAAGGCATCGTATTAACAAGAGATCAATTATTGAATAATATTTGGGGCTTTGATTATTTTGGTGATGGAAGAACCGTCGATACACACATAAAAAAACTTAGACATAAATTGGGAGACAAAGCAAAGCATATAGCTACAGTAATTAGAGTTGGCTATAAGTTTGAGGAGTAGAAGATGAAAAATAGTATAGTCCGTAAACTTTTTTTATCCATAACGCTATTACTTGTTATTTTTTTATTAATTGTATTTGTTGGTCAATCAATCTTTATGCAATCTTTTTATACGAATAAGAAAGTAAATATTGTAACAGATGAACTTACACAATTTGCTAAAGGGTATAAAGCGGGTAAATTTAACAACAATCAGTTTCAGCAAGAACTATCCAAGCTATATTCCAAATACAATACAACTTTAGCAGTTTTAGATAAAAGAGGGGTCCTAAAAGCTGAGAATAATTTTGATTTAACCGTTCTTACGAATGAAGGAAAAAAGGTATATGTACCTTTAAATAATCTATTATATTCGGATCAAATAGACAGTATTTTAGGGCTAAATATTAAAGAAAATTCAAGGATTACAATCCGAGGTTATGTTCAAGATGATTATTTTATTCCACTCTATATAAAAACGAATATAGGTGTGTGGCAAGAGGAAAATCAACCATCTAACACAATTCAATTGTCAACTAAAGATAATCTCCAGGAAATGGTGAATATTGAAATTAAAGGGAAAGTTGTTAATTTACATTTACCTATTGCAAATCAATATACTTATTCAGCTCAAATGAACTCATTAATGGGTGCAATTACTGATTGGACAAAGAGTAATGAAGATTTTTCTAACTATACTGAGGAGGATTTTCCATTAATTTATCGCTACTTAGACCGAGCAAATGGATTAGAAAATAAAGTTTTTATTTACCCAATTAATACTAGTAAAGGGTCAAAAGAAGTTATTTTTGCCATTACCTCATTACAACCAGTAAATGAAGCAATGTATGTTTTAAAAGATTTTTATATTTACGCTTTTATTATTGCTTTATTATTGATTGTAATCGTTTCTTTTTACTATTCGAAATTGATTACGAAGCCATTATTAAAAATGAATTCAGTAACAGATCAATTAGCAAATTTAAACTTTAATGAGAAAATCGATATTCAATCCGATGATGAAATTGGACAATTATCCAAATCAATTAATTCATTATCCGAGAATTTAGCTAGTACAATTGAAAATTTACAGCAGGCAAATGTTAAATTAATGAAGGATATTGAAAAAGAAAAGCAGTTAGAACAAATAAGAAAAGAGTTTATTAGTGGTGTATCCCATGAGCTGAAAACGCCATTGAGTATCGTGCAAAGTTATGCAGAAGGTTTAAAAGATGGATTAAATATTGAAAAAAATGGTTATTATGCAGATGTAATCCTTGAAGAAGTTGATCGGATGAACGGGTTAGTTGTCGATATGCTAGAACTTTCCAAACTTCAATCTGGAACATACACACTTAAAAGTGAACCTTTCTTAATTGTGGATTGCATAGAAAATGTAATTATTCGCATGTTTGAAAATAGTAGTAATCATTGTCATTTCAATTTTAATCTAGATGAAGATACGCTCGTATTAGGTGAAAAAAGAAAAATAGAACAAGTAATCATTAATATTCTTTCAAATGCAATCCATTATGGTAACCCAGGTAGTGTCATAAAAATGAATTTATTAGATGAAGGGGATTCTGTAAATATCTCTATTTTTAATGAAGGTAATCCAATCCCTGCTGATAAAATTGATAAAATTTGGGATCGCTTCTATCGAATTGATGAATCTAGAAATAGACAAAATGGTGGAACAGGTTTAGGTTTAGCAATCGTAAAAACAATCCTTGACTTACATCATTCGACTATAAAAGTTCATAATAAGGAAGACGGAGTTGAATTTATTTTTAATTTAAAAAAATATTTGAATTAAATCAAAAAGTTCACAGCAAATACACATGAGTGGGTTAAATTAATATCAATCAAAGATACCTACATATTGGAGGAATGAATTATGGGATATTACGATGAAACAGATTTATACGATGAAAATAATCATAAAAGACAAAAGAGAAGTAGACGTGGAGGGTATCCGCTTGTTACAGGCTTTATTGGAGCGATAATTGGAGCTGTAACGATCTCAATCGTATCCCCGGATATTTTTAACTTAACAAATAAAAATGCAAACTTATCGAATGATACGAATACTGTACCCACACAAGTTATTAATGTATCAAGGGAAGATTTAACAACTACGATTCAAAATGCTCGCAAGTTTGTAGTAGGCGTTAATAATTATCAATCATCAAATCCATTTTCAATGGAAACGGAAGAAGCTGGATCGGGTTCAGGTGTTGTTTATAAAAAAGTAGGAAATAAAGCTTTAGTAGCGACAAATAACCATGTTGTTGCTGGTGCAAAACAATTAAAAGTAAAAATGGCAGATGGTCAATTAATTGATGCTAAACTTGTTGGAACAGATGAATTATTAGATTTAGCTGTTGTAGCAATTGATGCAAAATATGTTACGAATATTGCTAAATTAGGTGATTCGGAAAAAATTAACGTAGGTGAAACTGCTATTGCAATTGGAAATCCACTTGGATTTTTAGAAAGTACTGTAACAGAAGGAATTGTAAGTAGTAAAGCTCGTGAAATACCACAAGATATCGATGGAGATGGAGTTGCAGATTACCAAACTCAAGTAATACAAACGGATGCAGCGATTAATCCTGGTAATAGTGGTGGTGCTTTAATCAACGCAAAAGGTGAAGTAATCGGGATTAATTCAAGTAAAATTGCCGAACAAGCTGTTGAAGGAATTGGATTTGCAATCCCAATGAATATTGCAAAACCAGCTTTAGATCAAATCGAAAAATTTGGTGAAGTGACTCGACCTGTAATGGGTGTTGGATTAAAATCACTTGATGAAATACCACAATTTAATATCGAAGAAACATTAAAATTACCTGGTTCAGTGACTAAAGGTGCAGTTGTTACACATGTTGATCCAAATACGCCTGCTGCAAAAGTTGGAATGAAACAATTAGATGTTATCGTTGCACTTGATGACAAACCAGTAAGTGACGTAATTACTGTCAGAGAATACCTATATTCACACAAAAAAGTTGGAGATAAATTAAACATTACTTATTACCGTGATGGTAAATTAACTAATTCAACATTAACATTAGCATCTAGTCAATGATTGACAGGCAATTGACTTAGGAAATATGATAAAAGAATAATAAATAAGCGAAAATTTTAATATGTAACATATATTTGATTATTCAAAATGATTGAAAACGCTTGTCTTTCGAGGCGCGAAGGCTGATGAGGAGCGGAGTTACCTAAACAGGTAATGAGCACCGCAGTCAGACGAAGCAACGAAGAAAGCGAGCGTTTTTAACAGTTTGAAGCGCTTATTTTATACAGAAAGGGTGATTAGCAAATGAGTAAATACCCATCAAGAGAAGAAATCGGCAAAATTTTAAAATCAAGTAAAGTAATTGCAGTTGTTGGATTATCAGGGGACCCGTCTAAAACGTCTTATATGGTAAGCAAGGCAATGCAAGATGCTGGATATAAAATTATTCCAGTAAACCCAACAGTTGATACTGTTTTAGGAGAAAAAGCAGTAGCAAGTTTAACAGAAATAAAAGAAAAAGTTGATATTGTAAATGTATTTAGAAGACCTGAACACCTATTACCTGTAGCACAAGAGTTTCTTAAAATTGATTGCGATGTTTTCTTTGCACAACTTGGAATCGAAAACGAAGAAGCATATCAATTGTTAAAGGAAAATGGTAAAACGGTCATTATGGATCGTTGTATTAAAGTTGAGCATGCTATGACAAGATAGGCCGTTAAAAAAGCTCACTGTTTCAGACTGGCCATTAGAGGCGTTTTCTTCGTTGTTTTGCTTAGCCTGCGATGTTCATTACCGCTATGGTAACTTAGGTCATAACTCGCCTTCGTGCCTCGTAAGTCAAGCGCTTACAATCAGTCTGAAAATCAAATTTTTGAAATTTGTTTTAAAATCTGGCTCACTGTTAATCAGTGAGTTTTTTTAACGGAAGATCGAGTAGGGAATAAGAAAAAAAAGGAATACCGAGAAATTGTATAGATATTGTTTCAAAAATAGATAAGCAATTAAGTGCCATTTTGTACAATCAGTAAATTTGAATTTTGTTAACCAAATTTATCAATTTTCAACTTTAATCCTGCATTTTCTAGATTCTAAATTCCAGCTTTTTATAAACTTGTCCTATTTTTTTTTTCATGTTCGACTTGTAAGTTAGGAAAAAAACCATTAACATGAACGATTAGAAGAAACATTTTATTTATATTATGATATAATGGAACAGATGTTCTTATGCAAGTGTTTAGTTAGAAAGGAGAAATGGTGTTGGCAAAGAATGAAACAACATATAACGAAGATGCGATACAGGTACTAGAAGGTTTAGAAGCTGTACGTAAACGACCTGGAATGTATATTGGCAGCACAGATAGTAGAGGTCTGCACCATTTAGTTTATGAAATCGTAGATAACTCTGTAGATGAAGCATTAGCTGGTCACGGGACTCAAATAGATGTGGTTATTCATAAAGATAATAGCTTAAGTGTAAAAGACCATGGTCGTGGGATGCCTACTGGAATGCACAAAATGGGAAAACCAACTCCAGAAATTATTTTAACTGTATTACACGCAGGTGGTAAATTTGGACAAGGCGGCTACAAAACAAGTGGTGGTCTACATGGTGTTGGTGCATCAGTAGTAAATGCTTTATCAGAATGGTTAACAGTTGAAATTCACCGTGAAGGAACAATTTTCAAGCAACGTTTTGAAGATGGAGGTAAAGCAGTAACTTCATTAGAAATCATTGGTAAAACAAGACGAACTGGTACGACGATCCATTTTAAACCAGATCCAACAATTTTTAGCACTACAAATTATAACTTTGATACTTTATGTGAAAGACTTAGAGAGTCAGCATTTTTATTAAAAGGTTTAAAAATTACAATTAAAGATGAACGACATGATGCGTTCGAAGAGTTTTATTATGAAAACGGTATCGAAGCATTCGTATCGTATTTAAACGAAGAAAAAGAAGCATTACATCCTGTTGTATTCTTTGACGGATTACAAAATAAAATAGAGGTTGAATTTTCGTTCCAATTTAATGATGGATATTCGGAAACGATGCTTTCGTTCGTAAACAATGTTCGTACAAAAGATGGTGGTACGCACGAAGTTGGTGCAAAAACTGCTTTAACAAGAGCATTTAATGAATATGCAAGAAAAGTAAATCTCTTAAAAGAAAAAGATAAAAACCTAGATGGAGCGGATATTCGTGAGGGATTAGCTGCAATTGTATCTGTACGAATTCCTGAAGAGCTGCTTCAATTTGAAGGACAAACAAAAGGTAAATTAGGTACTAGTGAAGCAAGATCAGCTGTTGACTCAGTTGTTTCGGATCAATTAGCTTATTTCCTGGAAGAAAATCCAGACATTGCAACTTCATTAGTAAAGAAATCTATAAAAGCTTTTCAAGCTAGAGAAGCTGCAAGAAAAGCACGTGAAGAAGCAAGAAGTGGTAAAAAGAGAAAGCGTTCAGAAACTTCCTTAAGCGGTAAGCTTACTCCTGCACAGTCACGTAATCCACAGAAGAATGAGTTATACCTAGTAGAGGGTGATTCAGCTGGTGGTAGTGCTAAACAAGGTCGTGACCGACGTTTCCAAGCAATCTTGCCTTTACGTGGTAAGGTAATCAATACCGAGAAGGCAAAACTAGCGGACATAATGAAAAATGAAGAGATTAATACGATTATTCATGCGATTGGTGCAGGAGTAGGTAGTGATTTTGATATTGAAGATGTTAACTATGACAAAATCGTTATTATGACCGATGCTGATACAGATGGAGCGCATATTCAAGTACTTTTATTAACATTCTTTTACCGTTATATGAAGCCATTAGTAGAGGCTGGTAAAGTTTATATTGCCTTACCTCCTTTATTTAAAGTAAGTAAGGGTACTGGAAAAAAAGAAGTAATCGAATACGCTTGGTCAGAGGTAGATCTACAAGATGCAATCAAAAAAGTTGGTAAAGGGTATATGATTCAGCGTTATAAAGGACTTGGTGAGATGAATGCTGACCAACTTTGGGATACAACGATGGATCCAGAAACGAGAACGCTTATTCGTGTGAAAATTGATGATGCCGCAAGAGCGGATCGTCGTGTAACTACATTAATGGGTGATAAAGTTGAACCTAGACGTAAGTGGATCGAATCGAATGTTGTATTTGATTTAGATGAAGAGGATAAAATTTTAAACAATGAACAAGTTGAAGTAGAATCAGAAGGGAGCGATATCTGATGCAATCATCGGAAAAATTATATAATATCCCTTTAGAAGATATAATAGGCGACCGCTTTGGTCGCTATAGTAAGTATATTATTCAAGAACGAGCATTACCTGATGCTCGTGACGGATTAAAGCCAGTTCAACGCCGTATTTTATATTCAATGCATGTTGAAGGAAACACGCAAGACAAGCCTTACCGTAAATCTGCTAAAACAGTCGGAAATGTAATTGGTAATTACCATCCTCATGGTGATACTTCTGTTTATGATGCAATGGTACGACTAAGTCAAGATTGGAAATTAAGAAATGTATTAGTTCAAATGCATGGAAATAACGGTAGTATTGATGGAGACCCGCCAGCAGCTATGCGTTATACGGAAGCTAGGTTATCAGCAATAGCAAGTGAACTATTGAGAGATATTGATAAAGAAACAGTTGATTTTGTACCAAACTTCGACGATACGAGTATGGAGCCCGTGGTTTTACCTTCAATGTTTCCAAATTTATTGGTTAACGGTAGCACAGGAATCTCTGCTGGATATGCAACTGAAATACCTTCACACCACCTTGGAGAAGTTATCGATGCGACGATTATGCGCATTGAAAATAAAAACTGTACTGTAGATGAATTAATGACAGTAATCCACGGTCCTGATTTTGCTACTGGTGGGATTATTCAAGGTGTAGATGGTATAAAAAAAGCTTATGAAACAGGAAAAGGAAAAATCATTATTAGAAGCCGAGTTCATACCGAGGATTTACGTGGTGGAAAACAGGCATTAATTATTACAGAAATTCCTTCAGAAGTGAATAAAGCGAATTTAGTAAAGAAAATGGACGAGGTTCGTCTTGATCGAAAAGTAGATGGCATTACAGAAGTGCGTGATGAAACAGATCGCACTGGACTACGTATTGTCATTGAACTGAAAAAAGATGCAAATAACGAAGCAATTTTAAATTATTTATATAAAAATACTGAGCTTCAAATACCTTATAACTTCAATATGGTTGCGATTTATAATCGTACACCAAAACAGATGTCATTACCGGCAATTCTTGATGCTTATATTGAACATCAAAAAGAAGTCATTACAAATCGTTCAAATTTTGATTTAAGAAAAGCAAAAGCTCGCCAACATGTTGTAGAAGGTTTAATGAAGGCTTTATCGATTTTAGATGAAGTGATTACAACAATCCGTTCTGCAAATGATAAACGCGATGCAAAAGATAAGTTAATCGCTCAATTTGAGTTTACTGAACTACAAGCTGAAGCGATTGTTATGTTACAGTTATATCGTTTAACAAATACTGATATTACTGCATTACAAGAAGAAGCAGATGAGTTAGATAAAAAGATTAAACAGCTAGAAGCAATATTAAACAGTGAAGCAAAATTATTGTCAGTGATCAAAACAGACTTAAAGAAAATTAAGTTAAAATATGCAGACGACAGACGTTCAACAATTCAAAAAGAGATCGAAGAAATTAAAATTTCTAGAGAAGATATTATCGCTCAAGAAGACGTGATTGTCACAGTTACAAGTGAAGGATACGTTAAACGAACAAGTCCAAGATCTTATTCAGCTTCGAATGGTAAAGATTACGGTATGAAAGAAGGCGACCGTTTAATTTATCAAATAGAAAGTACAACGACGGATACTCTAATTTTATTTACGTCAAAAGGTAACTATTTATATTTACCAATTCATGAAATGCAGGATATCAGATGGAAAGATATGGGGCAACATGTTGCTAATATTATTCCTATTGAACGAGATGAAGCAATTCTTTCTGCTACGGTCGTAAATAATTTTGAAGAAAATAAAGATTATATTTTATTTGTCACTAAAAATGGTGTTGTAAAACGTACAAGTATACAGCAATTAAAAGTACAACGATATTCTAAACCACTTGTCGGTATGTCAATTAAGTCTGATGATTCCTTAATCTTTGCTGGTGTCACCTCAGAAACTGATCAAGTGTTATTGGCTACAAGTTCAGGATACACATTGTTATTTACTGTTGAAGAGATTAGTATTCAAGGCTTAAGAGCTGGTGGAGTTAAAGGAATTAACTTAAAGGATCATGATTTTGTTGTTTCTGCAGACACGGTTAGTAATGAAGTGAAAGAAATATTCTGTGCAACTCATCGAGGGGCAATTAAGAAAATGAAGCTCGATACGATCACTCAAAGTTCTAGAGGTACACGTGGTGTTAAAGTACTTCGAGATTTGAAAAATAATCCTCATTTGTTAATAGGGGTATACGCAATAAATAAAAATAATATGTTTGCTTTATTAAGTAAATCTGGTCAATTTGAGACAGTTGACCCAACTGATTTAAGAAATAGTGATCAATATAGTAATGGATCATTTGTTATGGATACAGATGATTCTGGTGAAATAAAGACGATAATTCGATACAAAAAAGAAGAAAATAATTAAAATCTGACCTATTCCAAGCTTTTTGGAATAGGTTTTTTTGTCGAATTTGTCGAAAAATGTAAAGTGATACTAGGAAAATATTTTTTTAAGATTAACCTAGTAAAATACATTAAAATCTTTTAATTTTATATTTCAAAAATAAGAAAAATAGGTTTTTAATGATTTTTTAATGGGAATAATTACCTAAAATAACAATAAATCGACAGAATTGTCGAAATATTTTGAATCAAAAGAACTTGTCTAACGAAAAAATATAGCTTACTATTTTCTTAAGAATTTTAAATTTTCAAAAAAATAGGTTTTTAAGGGGGCGTACATATGGTTTTTAAGAAGGGATTTGCAATTTTAGCATCAGTATCGTTAACTGCGGGGATTTTAGCAGGCTGTGGTAATAGTAGTTCAAAGGATGGGAACCAAGTCATTAAAATTGCGACAAATACACCATTATCTGGTAATAATGCAATTTTAGGTGAATCCATTAAACTGGGAGCTCAGCTTGCATTAGAAGATCAAAAAGCAGCTTTCAAAAAATTAGGCTTTGATTTAAAGATTGTACCTTATGATGACCAAGGGGATCCAAAAAAAGGTGTAGCAAATGCTGAGCAGTTAGCTGCAGACAATAAAATTCTTGGTGTTGTAGGACACTTAAACTCTGGTGTAGCAATTCCTTCTTCTGTAAAGTATGAGAAAGACCATATCGTAATGGTATCTCCTTCAAATACTGCTAATGAAGTAACTGATCGTGGATTAGGAGTAGTCAACCGAATTTGTGCTCGTGATGACTTCCAAGGTCCAGCAGGTGCAAATTTCGCTGTTAATACTTTAAAAGCTAAAAATATTTTTATCATTCAAGATAAAACACCTTACGGAACTGGTTTAGCAAATGAATTCAAAGCTGCTGCTGAGAAATTAGGCGCTAAAATTTTAGGTGAAGAAGGGATCTCAATTGGAGATAAAGACTTTAATGGGGTACTAAATAATGCAATTGCGAAAAAGCCTGATTTAGTATTCTTCGGTGGACTTTATGCTGAAGGTGGAATTTTATTAAAACAAGCTCGTGAAAAAGGATTAGACATCCCATTCATGGGTGGGGATGGAATGGACTCTTCAGGTTTAGTTGATATTGCTGGAGATGCTGTTAAAAACTTCTACTATACTTCAGTAGCTGGTGATACGGTAAAAACAGATAAAGGTAAAGCATTTGCAGACGCATATAAATCTAAATTTAATAAAAACATCGAATCATTCTCATCTTACGGTTATGATTCTGCGGGCGTTTTATTAGAAGGGTTAAAAAATGCGATCAACGATAATAAAGGAAAAACGCCAACACGTGAACAAGTTGAAAAAGCAGTACGTGCGATTCAAGATTATGATGGTGTAGTAACGAAGGTGGGCTTCGATGACAAAGGGGACAACAAATACGCGAAAGTATTTATTTATACGTTTAAAGAAGCTAAATACCCTGGTACTCAAGAAGGCGAAGTTACTAAACCATAATTAGAAACAAACCCTACCTGTCTAAAGAGAAGAGTATCCTGTAAAATGTGATACTCTTTTTCTCTCAATAAGATGAGAAAATTGTAAAATTTTGGAAGTTAATAGGGAATAAACTACATTATTTATAGGAGGTCTTATACATGAATGAAGTAATCCAAACACTACCTCAAGTTCTAATAGACGGTCTTGTTTTAGGAGCAGTATATGCAATCGTAGCACTCGGTTACACGATGGTTTATGGGATATTGGAACTAATCAATTTTGCACATGGTGAAATATTCATGGTGGGTGCGTTTATTGGTACTGCTGTATTAATTACATTTACTGGTTTAGGTTTATTAAGTAGTTTACCTGCAATTATCGTGTTAGCAATTGTTTTAATAGTAGCTTCATTAGCAACTGGTTTCCTAGGAATGGGAATCGAAAGAGTAGCATATCGTCCATTGCGAAAAGCACCAAAGTTAATTACATTAATTACAGCAATCGGTATTTCATTTTTACTACAAGATATCGTACGTTTTATTGCTGAATTAAAAGAAGGAAATTACATTATTACTGGCCCATCACTATTTTCAGGACAACACCAAATTAAAACTAGCTCACTTCTTTCTTCATTTGGAAATGCACAAATTAAATCAGCATCAATCATTATTTTAGTCGTTGCAGTTGTAATGATGATTTCATTAGATTACTTCATCAATAAAACAAAATGGGGTACAGCAATGCGTGCAGTTGCACAGGATCGTGAAACTGCATCATTAATGTCTGTAAATGTTAACAAAGTCATCTCTTTAACATTCTTTTTAGGTTCTGGATTAGGTGGTGCAACTGGTGTACTATTTGCATTACAGTACAGCACAATTGATCCGTATATCGGTTTTATTTTAGGCCTAAAAGCATTTACAGCTGCAGTATTAGGTGGAATCGGAAATATCCGTGGTGCAATGTTTGGCGGCTTATTAATCGGTGTAATCGAAGTGTTTGCAGCAACAAATTTATCAACTTTAACACATGGCATTTTCCCATCAGAATATAAAGATGTTGTTTCATTTGGAATTTTAATTCTAGTTCTAATATTCAAGCCAGAAGGTTTATTAGGTAAACCTGTAGCTGAGAAAGTGTAGGTGAATTAGATGAAGAGCATATTAAGTGGGTTAAAACAATCAAATAAACTACAAGGAATTTTCTTAGGAGCTTATATCGTTGTTACATCATTAGGATTATACCTATTGCAAGAATCCGTCACGGCATTTTTATTAATCTTGTTCTCACTTTACTTATTATATAAAACTAATTTTCCAGTCAAATTAAAATGGAGCATTGGAATCCTAGTTCTAACCGTGATTATGCCTTATGTTGCATCACAAGGTACAGCATTTGAATCATATATGGGTGTAGCGACTTTAGTTGGAATCTATGTTGCAATGGCACTTGGATTAAACGTAGTAGTTGGTTTAGCGGGTCTATTAGATTTAGGATTCGTTGCCTTCTTTGCAATCGGTTCATATACTTATGCAATTTTTTCGACTAAACAAGTTACGAATTTCTTACATTTTGATTTCCTTCCGTTTTCAGGAAACTCATTTTGGGTATTTATAATAATTGGTGGAATTATCGCTGCAATTGCAGGTGTATTATTAGGTATTCCAGTACTTCGTGTAAAAGGTGATTATTTAGCAATTGTAACACTAGGATTTGGAGAAATTATTCGTATTGTATTTAATAACTTAGATAAACCAATAAATATTACTGGAGGGGCACAAGGTATTTCTTCTATTCCAGCTCCTACTATTTTTGGATTAGAGATTGATAATTCTGGGCAATTTTATTATGTCGTGTTAGTTGTTTTAGCAATCGTCATTTTAGCTGTTACTAGATTACAAGATTCTAAGCTTGGACGTTCTTGGAAGGCAGTACGTGAGAATGAAATCGCTGCACAAGCATCAGGTATTCACTTAGTACGTACGAAATTAATTGCATTTGCAATCGGTGCATCCTTCTCAGGAATGATGGGAGTAGTATTCTCTGCAAAGCAAATGTTCATTGACCCAACAAGCTTTACTTTACTTGAATCGATTACAATCTTGGTAATGGTTATTTTAGGCGGAATGGGTAGTGTTCCAGGTGTTATTCTTGGAGCTGCACTTGTAACAATCTTAAATCTACAAGTATTAACAGAAGTAACAAACTATTTAAACCAATTAACATTAGATGGAGTTATTAATTTACCACCGGCTCTATCACCTTCTAAAATGCAACGTATGATTTTCGGGCTTATTTTAGTACTTGCAGCAATTTTCAGGCCAAAAGGATTATTGCCTGCCAAAAATAAGGTTGTTCCAAAAGAAGACGTCGTAGATCAAACTGTCGTCGAAGAAAAAACACGCACAGTTTCATTTTAAGAGAGGAGGTTATCAAATGTTAAAAACAACGAATTTAACGAAAAGCTTTGGCGGTTTAACAGCTGTTAATAATGTAAATATTGAAATTAAAGAAGGCTCAATTACAGCGGTAATTGGACCAAATGGAGCTGGAAAAACAACATTTTTTAATATGATTACTGGTGTGTACACTCCTAGTAGTGGTGAAATTTTGCTAGGGAATGAGAGCTTAGTAGGGTTAAAGCCACATACAGTTAATAAAAAAGGGATCGCGCGTACATTCCAAAATATTCGTTTATTTAATAGTATGACTGCTTTAGAAAATGTTATGGTAGGAATGCATCAGCATTTAAAATATGGTGTTTTTTCAACAATATTCCATTTACCTAAATTTAAAAAAGTAGAAAAATCGGCAATGAAAGAAGCATATAAATGGTTAGAATACGTAGGATTGGCTGATGTTTATAATGAGGAAGCATCGAGTCTATCATACGGTGCACAAAGACGACTTGAAATCGCTCGTGCATTAGCATCTCAACCAAGAATCTTACTTTTAGATGAGCCAGCTGCAGGGATGAATCCGAAAGAAACAAAAGAATTGACTGATTTAATCTTTCAAATGAGAGATGACCTTAACTTAACAATCGTCTTAATCGAGCATGATATGAAGCTTGTTATGGAAATATCTGAGTACCTATTTGTACTCGATCATGGCGAAAAAATTGCAGAAGGAAAACCACTCGAAATTCGAAATAACCAAAAAGTAATTGAAGCATATTTAGGAAAAAGTGCAGTGACTACTGCATAGTGAAAGGAGTACGAAAAGATGACGCTATTACAATTAAAAGATATTAACTCTTTTTACGGTGGTATTCAAGCACTGAAAAATATTAACATTGAAGTAAATGAAGGTGAAATCGTAACATTAATTGGAAGTAACGGTGCGGGAAAATCTACTACTCTAAAAACGATTTGTGGCCAAGTTAAACCAAAATCTGGAACGCTGATTTATAAAGGTGAAGAAATTATAAAGCTACAATCTCATGAAATTGCCTTAAAAGGAATCGCCCATGTACCAGAAGGAAGAAGAATCTTTTCTAAATTAAGTGTAAAAGAAAATTTAGAGATGGGCGCTTTCTCAGTTAAAGATAAAAAACTAATCGCTGCACGCATGGAAATGGTATTTGATTATTTTCCAAGACTGAAAGAGCGTTTAAGCCAAAAAGGCGGTACGATGAGTGGAGGAGAACAACAAATGCTAGCGATAGGTAGAGGACTGATGATGGGACCATCATTACTAATGCTAGATGAGCCATCAATGGGTCTTGCCCCAATTATCGTTGAACAAATATTTGAAATCATTGAGCAACTAAACAAACAAGGAATGACAATCTTATTAGTCGAACAAAACGCATACCAAGCATTACAAATTGCTCACCGTGGCTATGTAATTCAAACTGGAGAAATCCAAATGGTTGGTGAAGGTAAGACATTAATGAATAATGAAGAAGTGAAAAAAGCCTATTTAGCTTAATGATTCTGCAAATCAAAAATAGCTAAAGGAAAAAAGGGGATGTATCATAAGTCAGGTCAACTGACATGTGAACATCCCTTTTTTGATGTAAATGAGTGTAAAAATTATAGAGAGCGGGTATCTAGGAGGCACTGATCATTTTAAGTTTATTTTTCAGTCTTTTTTTTAAGAAAAATAGCAGATTTGAATTAATATTTAATTATATAAGAAGAAATATGCTATTTTTACACTCAATCGTATCTAAAATGATCTAATATTTCAGTGGAATACCTATACTGGTATAGGTACTTTTTTACGTTAATTGCAGATTCGCTGAATTTAATTGCAGATATGCTGAATTTAATTGCAGATATGCTGAATTTAATTGCAGATATGCTGATTTTAATTGCAGATTCACTGATTTTATTTGCACTTCGCCATTCATTTGCAAGTTTTCAACGTTGTTTGCACTGATAGGTCTCTTATTTGCTGCTATCAAAGGCTTATTTGCAGTGCAGTCGGTCGGAAAATTACTACGATTTTCTCAACACTAATAAAAAGAGGGAACCCATATGGATTCCCTCATTAATATGAAATTATTATTTACTAGAAATAAATTCCGAAACTTTTAATTGTTCTTCACTTGACGCATTGTTAATTGAAGATTGAAGTGATTCCTCTAGTAAACTACGATTCTTGTAAAAATCTTCATGTTTACTATTATAATAGTACTTCACTGCTTCTAAATCTGAGAAAAACTCTTTTCCAAGCTTTAGAAGAAATGTTACTGGAAGTCCTTCGATCACTACTGTATTTACATTTTCAGAAATTTCATTTACCGTACTGTTTGAAGTTGAAATCATTTCCTCGTTTAATTCTTTAACAAGTAATTGTTCGAACCCTTTTATTTTATTGTTTCTTTTGTTCACGATTCGCTTTTTGTTTGTTTTTAATAAACGAATGGAATGATGTTTATCAAGCAATACTGCTGAACGTTTCTTTTTCTTTAGAAAAATGCTGCTACTCAAAACTAGCACTCCCTTCTGATAGTATAGTATATAAATAAAACAACTTTTCTATCATACCAAGTAATGCTCATACTGTAAAGGTTTTATCTTTACATGTTAATTCCCGAAAAATATTCAAAAAATTCACGGTATTTTTTTTAGCAAAATTGTTCATAATAATATTTGACTTAATCATTGTCACTTTGTTAAAATAAAAACATATTATTTATTACATATAACGTTGACGGAAAGAAGTACCTAAAGATTATTTTGACTAGCGAATTGAGGATAGTGTGAGCTCAATCAAAACCTTTAGCGAAAGGCATTCCTGAGTTAATTCTTAAAGTGGACAATTTTTTTAATTGTCAACTAGGGTGGAACCGCGGGTGCATATACAGCTCTCGTCCCTAGGCAGAAAATGCCTAAGGATGAGAGCTTTTTTATTTCATTCTTGCATTTTCAAAAAACAATTGAAAATTGGAGGCAGATGAAATGTCAGAAAAATCAATGGATGTCGTAGTAAGTCATGCTAAACACAGAGGATTTGTATTTCCAGGATCTGAAATTTACGGTGGTTTAGCAAATACGTGGGATTATGGTCCACTTGGTGTTGAATTAAAAAATAACGTGAAAAAAGCTTGGTGGAAAAAGTTTGTTCAACAAAGTCCATATAATGTTGGATTAGATGCTGCAATCTTAATGAATCCACGTACATGGGAAGCTTCAGGTCATATTGGTAACTTTAATGATCCAATGATTGATTGCAAAAATTGTAAAGCTCGTCATCGTGCAGATAAATTAATCGAAAATGCACTTGAAGAAAAAGGAATGGAAATTATCGTTGATGGTCTTCCATTTTCAGAAATGGCTAAACTAATTGAAGAACATAAAATTGCTTGTCCTGATTGTGGTAGCCATGATTTTACAGATATTCGTCAATTTAACCTAATGTTTAAAACATTCCAAGGCGTTACTGAGTCAAGTACGAATGAAATTTTCTTACGTCCAGAAACAGCACAAGGTATATTCGTAAACTTTAAAAATGTTCAACGTACAATGAGAAAGAAAGTACCATTTGGTATAGCTCAAATTGGTAAAAGCTTCCGTAACGAAATTACACCGGGAAATTTCACATTCCGTACTCGTGAATTTGAACAAATGGAGCTTGAATTCTTCTGTAAACCAGGTGAAGAGTTAGAGTGGTATTCTTATTGGAAAGATACTGCTAATAAATGGCTTTTAGCTTTAGGTATTAATGAAGAAAATCTTCGTTTACGTGAACATAGTGCAGATGAATTATCACACTACAGTAACGCGACAACTGACTTTGAATATAAATTCCCATTTGGTTGGGGCGAATTATGGGGCATTGCGTCTCGTACAGATTATGATTTAAAACAACATATGGAATATTCAACAGAAGATTTCACATATCATGATCCAATTACAAATGATAAATACGTTCCATATTGTATCGAGCCATCATTAGGTGCAGATCGTGTTACATTAGCATTTTTAATTGATGCTTATGAAGAAGAAGCATTAGAAGATGGTACATCTCGTACAGTAATGCGTCTACATCCTGCATTAGCACCATATAAGGCAGCGATTTTACCATTATCAAAAAAATTATCAGAAAATGCACAAGAAGTATTTGCTTCTTTAGCAGAAGATTTCAATGTTGATTTCGATGAAACTGGTTCAATTGGTAAACGTTATAGACGTCAAGATGAAATCGGTACTCCATTCTGTATTACTTACGACTTCGAATCAATTGAAGATGGAAAAGTAACAGTTCGTGACCGTGACACGATGGAGCAAACTCGTGTTGCAATCAGTGAATTACAATCATTTTTAGCAAATAAAATTAAATTTTAATTTAGTTTTTTGAAATAAGGTGTCCTTTTGGACATCTTTTTTCATATATTTTACTAAAGCTTGTTTAAAGTTTAAGAAATTTACTAAAAATGGTAAAATGAAGGTATAAAATAAAGGAGGAGTTTAAATGAGGAGTTCAAATCCTATCTTAAATTCTGAACGATTAACGAAATCAAGGCATTCTGCTAAGGCTATGACGATCGGTGGGACAATTGGTAAAACAATTATTGCATTAATCTTACTTATCGCAACAGCGGGATACTCATTTTATCTAACGGCTACTGGAACATTTAATTCTAAAGTGTTTATTGGATGTTTAATCGTTGCATTCATTATTGGGTTAGTAACATCTTTTTCTCCTAGAATTGCACCGATTACTACACCTATTTATGCAGCAGTTGAAGGGATTCTAATTGGTAATATTTCAGCTGTATACGAAGCAACATATGGAATGATTGTCCTACAAGCGGTTCTATTAACAATTGCAATTATTGCAGGGACATTAATTTGTTATGCTACTGGACTAGTTAAAGTAACTCACCGTTTTAGATCAATTGTTTTCGGTTTAACAATCGGAGTGTTTATATTTTATTTACTAACGATGGTTCTTCAACTTTTCCATGTTCCAATTCCATATATCCATCAATCTGGTCCAATAGGAATATTTGTTAGTTTAGCGATACTTGTTATTGCTTCATTAAATCTATTCTTGGATTTTGATCTAATTACGACAAGTGTTAGACAAGGTGCTCCAAAAGAGTTCGAGTGGTATTGTGCTTTTGGTTTATTAGTAACAGTCATTTGGGTTTATATTGAAGCACTTCGATTCCTATCGAGGCTTCGCGATTAAATATTTTTAGTCAGGCAGACCTTACTCTCAAATGAAAGTAAGGTTTTTTACTATATTTTGATTAGAATTCGTCATGTTTAGATCGAATTACAATAGTAGAAAGTAGGGAAATAGATGAGTAAGAAAAAATTTGAAGTATTTGAAAATGAAACAATTAATGATTGCTTAGAGAGAATGGAAAGAGAAGGCTATTCACCAGTTAAAAGAATGGAAGTACCAATATTTTCAGAGCAAATGGTTAATGGGAAGGTAGAAATTGAACCAACTGGAAGAAAGATTGTATTTGAAGGTAGATTAAATACGAATTAATCTGAATAAAGATAATAATTTAATGGAATAGTAACCTTATATGAATAAAATGAGGTGAAAATATGCATAAATTAGCATGTCCACGCTGTAAAACAAACAAAAGTAGATTTTATTTAATCGAACAAAACCCAAAAGCAGTTAAATTAAATGCTCAAAGCGGAGATGTTGAAATAGAAGAATATGTTTCAAGTGGGCTAGATCCATTTTTTGTTCCATATAAAGGTCCAGAATATTTAGTTCAGTGTGGAACTTGTGGTTTAATTGATCAAAGTGTAATGTTTGAAAAGACAGCGGATTCATTGAAATTTTAAAATAAAAAAACTAAGTGTGAAGGTATAAATAGTATTAAAATAAGATGCCCTCTAAACTGGACACTAATAAAAAAGGTA
>NZ_NUHI01000035.1:0-114995 GCF_002575105.1 Bacillus sp. AFS053548
CTCTTTTTGCAAGTATCAATGGTTTATTCATATTATTAAGAGTTTGTTCAGTTCCACCGATCGAATTAACTTTCAAATTACTCACCTCATGTATTCTATATAAACACAATGAGTGATTTGCATTTATAACAAATTGTGATGTTTTTATAAACTTTTATAAATTTAAATTAACAGTTGTTAACCTCTTTTCGATCAGCCATTGGTAAAATGACAATCGTACTTATAATACATAGGCTACCTATCCAGTCTAGTATTTCAAAATTTACTCTTAGCCAAATGGTGGATAGTACCGCTGCTGATAATGGTTCCACACATGCAAGTAAGCTAGATTCGGAAGCATTAATATACTTTAAACTCTCTAAATAGCAATAAAAGGCAATTAACGTTCCAAAAATAACAATAAAAATTACTACGAAATATGCTCTCATCGACCAATGACCTTGGAAATTAAAAGGTGAATGTATGAAGCTAAAACAAATTCCACCGATTAGCATTCCCCAACCTACTACGATTGTCGACCCAAATTTTTTCAAAAGATTTTGAGGCTGTATTGAATAAAATGCTAAAGCAAAAGCTGACGCTAGCCCCCAAAATAATGCCCATCCAGTAATAGACAATCCTTTAATCGTTCCATGGGTTACCAATAAAAATGTCCCTGCAAGCGCTAAAATGACAGCCAGTACTTCTTTTCTAGTTGGTACTTTTTTGTAAAGCATTGCTAAATAGCATGTAATAATGACGGGTGCCAAATATTGTAAAATTGTCGCTGTAGCAGCATTTGAAGCTTTTATTGCGGCGAAGTATGTATATTGAACTGCTAAGATCCCAAGAATACTAAATAACAACAAACTTAAGACATCCTTCTTATCCTTCCATATTTTTGATAGATTTCTTTTTTCTTTCAGACTAGCAAAAATTAATAGGATGACTCCAGAAAACAATAATCGAATAACGACTAACCATTCTGGACTAAAATGATTTCTTTGAAATACAAATTGTGTAACAGTTCCAGATATGCCCCATAATATTGCCGCAGTTAATACGAGAATAATTCCCTTCATTCTAGAATTTGTTAAGGCAATCTTATCTGCACTCATTCTTACTCCCTCCACAAAAAACAACAAATTAAAATATGCTAATAGAAAAATCGTACCTAAGTATTCAGAATATATCAATCAAAAATCTCTTAATTTTCAACAATAAGAGAAATTGTGATTAGAAATTGCTTAATTGGAAAAATTGAACATATACGATTTTGTATTAAATGATTTAGGAGACAAGTCTATGGATGAGTTATATGAATGTATCATAGTAGGGGGAGGTTTCGCAGGTTTACAGGCATCAATTCAGCTTGGTCGATACCAAAGAAATGTACTCGTAATTGACTCAAATTATGGGCGCTCAACATTATGTAAAACATATCGTAATATTTTAGGTTGGCCGAATAGTATAAGTGGACAAGAGTTAAGACAGCTAGGAAGAAAGCATGCTGAAGTTTATGGTGTATCATTCACCCAAGATAAAGTAATAAGTATACAAAACGTAAACAATCAATTCCTAATAGAGACGAAAGTAGGAAAATCTTATTCTGCTAAAACAGTCTTACTAGCAACTGGACTAATTGATCGAATTCCCCAAATCAAAAATCTAGTCGATTGTCTTGGATCGACAATTTTTGTTTGTCCAGACTGTGATGGATATGAAATTTTAAATAAAAGTGTTTTAATACTTGGATCTGGTAACACTGGTGCAAATCTTGCCATCACATTAGCTTATTGGTCAAAACAAATTACATATATTAATCACGAAGGACATGACCTTGATTCCAAATTAAATGACCAACTACATAAAATTGGAATTCACTATCGAAAAGAAAAAATTAAGGAAGTACTAAAAGAAGACGATTCCACTTTTAAAGGAATTTGTTTACAAAGTGGTGAAATAATTTATGCGGATCGAGCTTTTATTGGTTTTGGTGGAAATGAAGTACAAAACAATCTTGCTATCCAACTAGGAGTAAATCTTTTTAATGATAAGCATGTTATTGTAGACCCACGGACAAAGGAGACGAATGTTCCAAATGTATGGGCAGCCGGCGATCTAGTAGCCCATTCTCAACAAGTCACAATAGCAATGGGCGATGGTACCCAAGCCGCTGTTTGGATTCAAAAAAGATTATTAGAAATGAGTGTAAAAGATTGATAAACAACTTTAAGCGATTTGCCCCTCACCCTATCCATTCTCTAACTAAGTTACTATTTAAGCTCAAAAAAAAGTATTACATCATTTAATGAAGTAATACTTTTTTACTGTTTTCATCTTATCAAATCGTTTTAGAAAAATACTTTTAATAAAGTATACATGGTGACGATTGCTAAAATAAACACTAAAATTGGTATTAATATTCGGATGAAAGTTGAAGGCATTCGATATCTTCTATAAGTATCCTCAATACAAATAATACATAGTAAATAGATTAATCCTGATATGATAGCTCTAGCTAAATCAAAATTCCCAAGTGATTTAATGGTGTGATTAACATGCTGAAATATATAAAATTGTACAAGATTAAAAATTAAAAATAATAAGAAATAATAAAATATACTTAATATGTAAGTACTAAATTTTATTTTTTCATGTTCTATATTTTGACGCTTTCTAATAAAACGCTTCTTATGTCGCTCTTTCCTCGGTATAAATTGTTCGTCCATTTTAGTACATCCTTAGTTTAAAAATTGAATTATTTAAATGAAATTCTTACCTATATTGTACATAAACATTCCATTATTTAAAAATTTATAATACTACTCTACAAAATTTACATCAAACTATATAATCATAAGAATAATTATACCAAATTTCATTGAATACATTTACTATTTTTTTCCAAAAAAATATAAAAAAAGTGTACTTAGATTAAATCAGAGTACACTTTTTTACGCTGTTGAAAAACAACCTTGTCAATTAAATTACCAAATTTTCGTAAAAGGAGTAGAGTGATGTTGATTTCCATGGGACATGAGAGTTTGACAACATCTTCTTTTTTTTTATCTCATAAACCTTTTATAAGTAAGGTATATTCTTATTATTGCTGTTTTACTTCCTCATGAACCCTTCATGCGTCACCTTTTTTCTTATTTTTGCTGTCTTACTTACTTATGAACCCTTCATGTGGTACCTTTTTTCTTATTTTTGCTGTTTTACTTCCTCATGAACCCTTCATGAGTCACCTTTTTTCTTATTTTTGCTGTTTTACTTACTCATGAACCACTCATGAGGAACCTTTTTTCTTATTTTCGCTGTTTTACTTCCTCATGACCCTTTCACGAAATATGAGCAGGTGTACTTAGAACTTGCCTAAGTACACCATCCCCGACTTATTTTTTATGTTGCGTGTAAATATGAATTGCATCTCTTAAAAATTCAGCAGTTCCAGGTTGTTCTTTATCGTAATGTGCTCTAAAACGCTCATCGTCTACATACATTTGTGCTAAGCCTGCGTGCGCTTCCTTGCTATATTTGCTCCAATAAAATGTTAACCATTGTTTATGCAAATCAGCTGCTTTTTGGGCAATTTCACTTGATGGATCACCCGTTTTAAATGCTTCAGCTAATGTTTTTGCTAATTCTTCAGCAAGGCGCGTTACTTCTTTATGATTTTCTTCTGTCATATTCATTACTTTTTGATTTGCTTTATTAACTGCTTCATCTCCATATTTTTCACGTGCTTCTTTTCCATATTTCTTTTCATTTTCTTCGATCATATCTTTCTTAAAGCCTTCAAATTTTTCTTTATTTGACATTGTAATTCTCCCCTCTGTTAGAGCAATTGACTTTTCAACGTTTGAAATTAATAAATCCAATTGCTTTCTTTTATCAAGAAGCTGCTCCCGATGCTCAGTTAACGCCTTGGCACTATTAAAATCAGGTGATGTGATAATTTCTTTAATGTTTTCTAAATTCATACCTAGTTCTCTATAAAATAAGATTTGTTGTAAGCGATCTACTTCCGCTTGACCATAAATCCGATATCCTGATGAGTTAATTCTTGCCGGCTTAAGAATCCCAATCTCATCATAATATCTTAAAGTCCTAGTGCTGATTCCTGCTAGAAGTCCAAGCTTTTGTACTGTATATTCCATTGCGACTACCTCCTGACATCTTTACAATACACCTTTACGCAACGTTAAAGTCAATTCTATAATTTTAATCTTTTAAGATTTTTTTCGGAGTAAGCTACATGCCATCCTGTTCAAAAAATATTGCTTGATACAACATACTTTACATTTAATTCCTACCTATCGTTTTGCAACATTCATTACAAGACATAAAAAAATCCCCTCTGCTATAGGGGATTACATCGTGTAGGCAAACTACAAAATAATTATTTACCTGTAAATACTTTCATACCATTTATACCATCAAATGGTTTACCACCAGGAGCGTGCAAATGACGAACTGCTAGTTTAAATCGCTTATTTGAAGGTATTTCTTGTTTAAAGGTTAACAAGAATGAATTGTTATCTCCTTGTACCTTTGTAATTGTAACTTGATTATTCGATAAAGCATTCCTTGCATTAAATTGACTTTTGCTTCCTAGTGATGCAATTCCGGTAGGGATTTTATCAGATAAACTTTGAATCCAATAAAATGAAGCTTTTGTTCCTAAATAAATATCAACTTGTGAATCAAAAGTTACTAGGATCTGATTTGTCGAAACCTGGAAAATATTAGCTAGACTAGGAATTTTGTTTACAGTTTGATTTGGCTTATATCCTTCAATTCGCAGTAATTCCTTTTTGCTAGTTGCATTTACCTGCTTATTTCCTGGAAGAATAGAAGACATTACAATCAATAAAATCATAATCTTATTAAAAAATTTCATTATAATCTGCCTCCCTATATATATATAACAATTTTATAATTTGATGTTTTGGCAAAATATATACTTAGATTTTTTTAATTTTATCAGTTTTAAATCTAATAGTAGACTTGTCCTAGTTATACTACTTCCTTCGATCGAAAAAGAGACGTACTTTTATGTGAATAACGCTAAATAGATAAAAAAATTGATTTATATCTAAAATAGTGGCAAACTATCTATAAGACTTAAGAGAGAATTATAGGTGTAATTATGATTGAAATTAAAACTTCTACGTTAAGTGACGGTGAATTTAATCGTGGTGTCTTTGCAACACGTGATATTGCAAAAGGTGAGCTATTACATGAGGCGCCAGTTATTTCTTACCCGAACGAGGAACATGAGCATATCGAGAAAACTTTATTAGCAGATTATGCATTTGAATATGGTATTAATCATTCAGCTATTCTTCTAGGATACGGAATGCTATTCAACCATTCTTATGATGCAAATGCAACTTACGATATTAACTTTGATAATCACACATTTGATTTTTTCGCTTACAAAGACATTAAAGCTGGCGAAGAAATTTTGATTAATTATAATGGTGAAGTTGATAATATGGATCCACTTTGGTTTAATAAAGATTATGAAGAAGTTATGAGCAAACGAAAAGAAGAAGAAGAAAAAGAAAAAGAAACCAATTAATTCAATTGAATTAGTTGGTTTCTTTTCTTTTTTATATTAAAGATTAATGGCCCCATAAATTAATGTACCAAGAACTACAAAAGCAGGATGAATTTTAAATTTTTCCATTAAGAAAAATGTACAAACTGCAATAAAAATAACTTGGAATGTTCCAATATCATGAAACGAATCAGAAAAAGATTGATATGTAAGCTGGCCTAAAAGGACAACAATTGTCGGTTTTACATATGCTGTCATTCTCTTCACTCGAATTGAGTCACGATTTTTATAAAGTAACCCAATTAATAGTATCATTAGCAATAATGAAGGAAATACCGTTGCAAATACTGCTATAAAGGAACCAAAGATTCCTCCGATTTTGTATCCTATATAACCAGCCATTTTAGTTGCGATAGGACCTGGTAAGGCATTCCCCATTGCAAACGCTTCATGAAATTCTTGCCCTGTTAACCAATGATTTTGTGTAACAACATCATTTTGAATTAATGGGATCGTAGCAGGTCCCCCACCATATCCTAAAAGATTCGTTATTAGAAATGAAAGAAATAATTTCCAATAAATCATTCGTTTGTACTCCCCTTCCTCGTCTGATGATCATTTGAGGAAGTTGCTTTTACTGGTTGGAAGATTGCAAATATTAGTAAACCACCAATTATAATCGCTGGGTGTATGTGTAAAAATTGAATTAGAAGCAAACCGACAACTAAATGAATTAATATTGTTGGTGTTTTCAATCCTTTTTTTGAACTTTGATAAAATTGCCATGTTAATACACCTAACATTACCCCTACAACAGGCACAATTGATTCCTTCATCCCATTAACCCATTTAATATCTTTAAAAGAAGATAATGAAGTTAAAAGTATAATCATTAAAAGGATTGTCGGTAAGATCGATGCAATGATCGCATTAAGCATTCCGATAATGCCACCAATACGATAACCGATATAACCTGCTAATTTTGTATTGATTGGACCTGGGAGCATATTTCCTATTGCTAAAATTTCAGAAAACTCTTCGTCTTTCATCCATTTATACGTATCGACGACTTCTTTATAAACTAGAGGAATCGTTGATGGTCCTCCTCCATATCCTAAAATACTACTTCGAAAAAAAGCGATGAATATTTCTAATTGTTTCATTAAATCAATTCCTTTTCATATTTACCAACTTGCTATACAACCGTCCGTTCTTGATTCTGTACCACCCATTAAAACGCCAGAATCTTCATTTCTCCAAATAATTTGGCCACGCCCGAAACTTCCAGTATCCTTTGCAACCTTAATTTCATGACCTTTAGCCTGCAACTCTTTTATAATCTCTTGAGGAAAACTAGGTTCGACTTCAACTATTTTCCCTTCAATCCATTGCCATCTAGGAGCATCTAAGGCTTCTTGTGGATTTAAATGAAAATCGATGCTATTCATGATTACTTGAACATGTCCTTGAGGCTGCATATAACCACCCATTACACCGAATGGTCCAATTGCTTTATTATTTTTTGTTAAAAATGCCGGAATAATCGTATGATATGATTTTTTTCCACCAATTAAAGCGTTGGCATGTTTTTCATTTAAGCTAAAATCACAACCCCTATTTTGCAATCCAATTCCAGTTCCAGGAATCACTATACCTGACCCAAAACCCATATAATTACTTTGAATAAAAGAGACCATGTTTCCATCTCCATCAGCTGTCGCTAAATAAACAGTGCCTCCACTAGCCGGTCTTCCTGGTAATGGTGTATGAGCAGTTTCCTTGATCCCTGAAAAGCGTTCTTTTCCATATTGATCACTTAATAGACTTTCAACCGAAGTCTTCATAAACTTTCGATCTGTTACATATTCCTTTCCGCAAGCAAACGCTAACTTCATTGCTTCAAATTGTTTATGATATGTAGTTATGTTCTCTTTGTCATCAAACTGATCATTTTTTAATATATTTAAAGCCATCAGTGCGACAATTCCTTGACCATTAGGTGGAATTTCCCACACATCAAAGCCTCTGTAATTTATACTAATTGGATTTACCCATTCCGGTTTAAAAGACTCTAAATCTTCTTGTGTTAAAAAACCACCATATTGATTTGAAGAAGCAATAATTTTATCTGCAATTTCACCTTTATAGAAATCTTTTCCATTTGTTTCGGCTATTTTTTCTAAAGTTATTGCATGATCTAGTGAAGACCAAATTTCTCCTACTTCAGGAGCTCTTCCATTTGGAGCAAATGTATCAAACCAAGCAACAAACTCCTCAGAGTTTAACTCCTTTTTGTATATTTCATAAGCCTTCTTCCAAAACTTACCTAATGTTGGTGAAATCGGAAAACCTTCACGAGCATATTCAATTGCCGGTTGTAGCACTTCCTTTAACGAAAGTCTCCCAAACCGATTCGATAATTCTACCCAAGCAGCCGGAGCACCAGGGACAGTTATTGGAATCCAACCATATTTAGGCATTTTTTCATACCCTAAATTTTTTAATTTTTCAATCGATATATTTTTAGGTGCTGGTCCACTCGAATCTAAACCGTATAACTTTTCGTTCATCCAAACTAATGCAAAAGCATCTCCACCTATACCGTTTGAAGTAGGCTCTACTACTGTAAGGCAAGCAGCTGTAGCGATCGCAGCATCTACTGCATTACCACCCTTTTTTAAAATATCTAGGCCCGCTTGTGCAGCCAATGGTTGGGAAGTAGCGACCATTCCATTTCTAGCATACACCACATTACGATGTGATGAATAAACATGTTCATTCGCTTTCATTTTTGTATACATACACTTTCCTCCTTGGCTTTTTGCAATAGTTACATTGGATAACAAAAACACTTAATCTTTAAATTCGACAATATTTTAGTATTCCCCTACTTAACTATCAATCTAAATAAAAGAATCTATTAGAATGAATGTCTAATTCAACTAAATATCTTAAATTTGGTTATATACATTAGATGCTTGTCCATTTCAACTAAAGGCTACTTTGAATACTTTATCATTAGGAGGGATTAGTTTAATGTTGAAACTATATTTAGATCCAGGGCATGGTGGCTCTGATTCAGGTGCAGTAGGAAATGGTTTAAAGGAAAAAGACCTAACTTTGGATATCGCATTAAGAATAAGAGATTTATTGAATAACTATAATGACGTTGAGGTTAGAATGAGCAGATCTACCGACACTGATCGTTCTTTATCTGAACGTACTAACGATGCAAACTCATGGGGTGCCAGCTACTTTTTATCTGTTCATATCAATTCATTTAATACATCAGCGTCTGGTTACGAGGATTATATACATGATAGTTTGTCAGATACATCTACTTCAGCACAATATCGAAACGATTTACATCCAGAAATCGTTAAGCTTAATGGTCTAACTGATCGTGGTAAAAAGAAAGCTAATTTTCATGTATTACGAGAATCAAATATGCCAGCAATCCTGACTGAAAATGGATTCATTGATAATGCAAGTGATGCTGCAAAACTAAAAGATCCAAATTGGCGTCAAAAAGTAGCTCAAGGGCATGTAAATGGATTAGTAAAAGCATTTAACTTAACAGCTAAGACTAAGTCTGAAATGCATAGAGTAATCGTAGACGGAGTACAAGTCGGTGCATATCAAGATGATCAAAATGTACTGAATGCAGTGGAACAATATCTTCCAACAGCAACTAAAATTATTATTGAGAAAGTTTAAACGATTATATTAACTATTTTAAGACTGTCTAATGAATAGACCGTCTTTTTTTCGTAAAAAAATGAAGGCAACTTAAAAAGGACCTTCGATTGAAAGCCCAGCAGCTATTTACTCTGTAGATTTCAATATATCTAATATATTGTTTGAGTCAATTTTCTTTTTTTGTCTTCCTAAACTAATAACTTGTTCTCCATATTTATTTTGCAATTTATGTAGTGTTTCAAACAATGGTTCTTGTTTGGCATCCTTTTCAAAAGAAAATAGGTCCAATTGCTTTGATATTTCATCTTTTGGATTTAATTGTGATGCAGTTACTCCGATTAAACGTAATGGTTCTCCGTTCCAATTTCTTTTCCATAGATCAAATGCCTCTTTAAAGATTTCATTAGCTTGTTGTACAGGTGTAGAAAGTTTTTTACTTCGATTAATTGTTTTTCGGTCACTAAATCGAAGTGTAATTGTCACAGTATCAGCAACTAAACCCTTCTTAATTAATCGTTCAGCTACCCGTTTTGATAGAGCTTCAAATTTTTCTGCAATCATTGGTTCCTCAAAAACATCAAATGAAAATGTCGTTGATTGGCCAATTGTCTTATGTGAAAGCATACGACTAGGATCGACTTCTCTCTCATCTATTCCATTCGCCTTATTTCTTAAAGAATTACCATTTACACCTAATAATTCTTGTACTTGTTTCTCATTACTTTTTGCCAAATCTTCTATTGTAATGATGCCAATTTCATTTAATTTTTCTTCAGTTTTCTTACCAACACCATGCATCTCTCCTACTTTTCTAGGCCATAAAATAGTAGGAACATCCCTCTTACGAAGAACAGTAATTCCAAGTGGTTTCTTCATATCTGAAGCTGTTTTCGCAAGAAATTTATTTGGACCAATACCGATACTGCATGGCATATCAAGATCTTCTAACAATATTGACTGGATCAATTCAGCTATTTTAATTGGATGACCTAGTTTTTCATCACAATCAGTTATATCAATATATCCTTCATCAATTGATGCCACTTCAATTTTAGGACTTATTGCACCTAATTTTTCAAATATTTGTCTTGAGACTTTTCGGTAAGCTTCAAAATTTGGAGTTTTCACAATCATCTCAGGACATTTTTTTCGCGCTTCCCATAATGGCATTGTTGCCCGAATTCCATAAGCTCGAGCTTCATAACTAGCAGTTACAATAATTCCCCTGCGCTCTTTTTCATTGCCGGCCACAACTACTGGTTTACCTTTTAATGATGGATCATTCGCTATTTCAACCGAAGCAAAAAATGAATTCATATCAACATGTAAAATAACTCTTCCGCTCTTTGGTGCCCATTGATTCATTGACTCACCTCCTATGCTAGTATAATTTCATTTTTTTATATTTCCTATTAACGTGTATTAATGTTGAATATAGTTAAAACTTATAAAGTTTGAATCATATCTAAAACCAATATCTAATTATTATAAACGTTTTTGGATTAAAGGAGAAAAGCTATGCAAAGTAAAATTCAAAAAATATCAACGAATTTATGGTTTGATACACAAGCCGAAGAAGCCGTAAATTATTACACTTCTATATTTAAGAATTCAAAAATTGAAAGAATCACACGATACGGAAAAGAAAGACATGATCCAAACAGTATGGAAGAAGGTGCGGTTATGACCATTCAATTTAGCTTAGAAGGGCTAGATTTTGTTGCGTTAAACGGTGGACCTCACTTTAAATTTACAGAAGCAATTTCATTCATCGTTCATTGTGACTCCCAAGAAGAAATAAATTATTATTGGGAAAAATTATCAAAGGATGGAGATAAAAAAGCTCAAGCATGTGGTTGGTTAAAAGATCAATTTGGTGTCTCATGGCAAATTGTTCCGACCATTTTACCTGAACTATTAAATGACTCTAATCTAGAAAAATCTGAACGAGTAATGAAAGCTATTCTCCAAACTAAGAATAAAATCAATATAAACAACTTAATTGAAGCTTATGAAGGAAACCCCTCTTCTAATTAGAATAGGGGTTTTAATAATAAATTACATTAACCTAATGTTCCTATTTACTTCTCATAAAGTCCAAAAAGAGATAAAATAAACCTATCTAAATTGTATTTTTTGAAATTAATGGAGGTATTTTCTTTTGAGTAACGAAAATCAATCAATGTATGATTATATAGGGAAAGAAAAATTAGAAGAGCTAGTGGATACTTTTTATTCTTATGTTTCAAAGCATGAGAGACTTTCACCAATATTTCCAGGTGACTGGGAAGAAACAGCACGTAAACAAAAACTATTTTTAACACAATTTTTAGGTGGACCACAATATTATAGTATGGAACGTGGTCATCCAAGAATGCGCGCGCGTCATTTGCCTTTTCCAATTACAATTGAATTAGCTCATGATTGGTTGGATTGCATGGGAAAAGCTATGGATGATGTCGATTTAGATGAAGAAATTAAAGAACCATTATTACAGCATTTAAGAAATGTTGCTTACCATATGGTGAACCAAGAATAGTCTTTAGGGGATATATTATGAGTGAGAGGCCAATTATTTTATTTGATGGTGAATGTATTTTGTGCAATGGAGCCGTTCAATTTATTATTAAACATGACCAAAAAGGATTTTTTCATTTTGCCGCATTACAATCTACATTTGGCGAAAAGCTTAAGAAGGATCACCCCGAACTTTGTTCAATTGATTCAATTATTCTTGTACAAAATGGAAAAATAAAAATTGAATCTTCAGCTGCACTTTCTATTGCAAAAAATTTAGAAGGTTGGCCAAAATTTTTCTATGCCTTTATCATAATCCCAACAACAATACGAGACTATTTATATAGACTGATCGCAAGAAATCGTTTTAAATTTTTTGGAAAAAACGAATCGTGTATGATTCCATCAAAAGAAATTAGGGATCGATTTTATTTATAAAAGTCCTCTTCAATTGAAAGAGCCACAAGGTTATCATTTCCCCTTGTGGTTCTTTTTTAGTTCCCGAATTAACTTTTTATTAGAAATCTTGTTAAAGCGAGCCCTAAAAATCCAACACCCATTCCAATTAGCCAACCAGAATGTGGTTCATGTAATAAACTTCCAATTCCTCCGCCTAGAAACATACATCCTACAAACACGATTCCTCCAATACCAGCACCTCTATTACTCAAAATCTGACCATCCTCTCCAAATAAATATTTTCTATCTATTTGTGATTAGATACCTTTTAGTATTTCTCTATTTTTTATTTAGCTTTTTCCTAAAAAATTCCAGTAATATTTTCCAATTAACTAATTTATTAGAATTTTATTACTATTTAATAACAAATTTTATATAATGATAATAGACGTTAAGAATTTTTTTGAAATCATATATACCTTCTTAATTGTATTTTTTAACGTCAAACAATTATGTCCGGAGCGTGATTAAATTTGCAGAAGCACAGACGTAGAAACACACCAGCGTTTACTGTTTTAGCTTACTTTACTTTAGTAGCAGGAGTATTTTTGTTTTGTATCGGACTTTATAATGCAGATATGGAGTTAAACGAAAAAGGTTATTATATTGCAGTTATGCTATTAGTAGCAGTAGGCTCAATTTTAACCCAAAAGGTTGTTCGTGATAATGCCGAAGATGATGATATTATCGCGGATCAAGAAGTTCAATTAAAGATGAAGTTAGATAGCTCAACAAAGAAAGAAACAAATAATTTATAAAAACATAAAGGGGATCACAAAAAGTATTTTTACTTTTGTGATCCCCTTTTTATGAAAATAAAGTTTTTATTCCCAAACTCGTTTTAATTTAAAGAATTCTTGAAGATAGCCATAAAGTGAAACTGGCGACATAATCATTTGATAGCATAATAGGAAGAATAGAAATCCTATACGATTATTTCTTATTCTTAAATTTAAATTACGGAAAACATAGTTTTTCTGGTAAAAATAAAGGATTGAATAGCTAATGAATGTTAATGGGAGAACTAATAAAGTCATTGGTCCAACAATAAAGTTGATTCCAAAAAACGCTAAAATCAATCCAGGAATCCAACATAAAGTGTAAATAAGATCTAAGTAAACCATCAATAGGTTAATACCAGTTAAATACTTTGTATAAACTTGTGGTTGTTGCCAAGGTTTTATTTCAATTAGTCCTTCAACCATCCCTCTTGCCCACCTTGATCTTTGTTTAGCAAAATGACCAAAGGTAGTAGGTGCATCAGTAAATGCTACTGCTAAAGGTTCGAAATATACCTTCCATTGCTTTTGTAAAAGTCTCCATGTTAGAACGATATCTTCTCCAATTGCATCTGGCCAACCATTTACTTCCTTAACACAATCAGTTTTATATAAACTAAACGCCCCTTGTGCAACTAGTGTTCCTTGATATAATCCCTGAAGTCTTTTTATAGAAGCAATTCCTAAAAAATAGTCCCATTCTTGGATCTTAGTCCAAAATGTTTCACGACTATTACGAACTAACATTGAGCCAGCAACAGCACAAACATCGGTAGGGCTACTTTTTATTCTTGAAACTAAGTATCTTACTGCGGAAGGATGAATTAATGTATCTGCATCTAATGTAATGACATATGTTGTTTTTACATACTCCAAACCTAAATTAAGTGCATGAAACTTACCTGGTTTTGATTGATGTAATAAACTAATATTTGAACTTAACTCTTTTTTCGCCCTCATTACTTCACGATCTGTACCATCAGTTGAGTTATTATTAATAACGATAACGGTTATTTCACCAGTATAGTCTTGATCTGAAATATATTTTAACGTATTAAAAATAGCGCCTTCTTCATTATAAGCAGCTACTAATACAGTTACCGAATCATTTGGGAATTCATTTTTAAAATTCGGTTGTTTATCAAGTAGTAAACTTATGACTAAAAAAGTGCTCATATAGCCCGGTATATAGGCAATACCACCTATTATGATGATTGCTACTGGCGTAGTAACAACGTCAGATAAGTCCTTTACCCAAGGAATTGATAAATAAATTGAAAAAAGTAACCAAGAAAATGAAATAAAATGGCTAAACCAAAATTTTCTATTTACAGTAAAATAATATCGGGTTCCTTTTTTTTGTATAGGAGACAAGTTTGGTTTCAATAGTCTCCCCCCTTTTTTATGAAATTTAGACGATAAGAATCATTATATCACTATAATATACATTGATATCCTAGCAACTTTTGGTAAAAATAAACGAACTAGAAACACTTTAATAACATAAAAATACCCAAATAAAAAAGAACTGAAATTAGATCAGTTCTTTTCATATAAGTATTAATTTTTAAATGATAAACCTTTCACTTCCAATGCATTTTTAATTGTCGTAATTGCCTTAGGTCCCATCCCATGTAATTTTAATACTTCCGCTTCACTTAATTGTGTGAATTGCTCCAAATGTAAGTAACCTGCTGAAGTTAATGCTCTAATAGCTGGTTTTGCTAATCCATTTGGTAATGAATTTTCACTCATATAATATCCCCTCCTTTTTAAAATTTTTATCAAGCCAATTGATTATGCCGTTTTTCATACTACCTGTGAACATATGATTTACAGCCTTATATTATTTCCACTTGCAATAAAACCACCCATTGAACTACCTAACAGAATCGTATTTTCTTTTTGTAAATTAAGCTGATGTATCATTTCATCTTCTTCATCAATTGTTTCAAATATTGACTTCCAAAAAATATGATTGTAAAATCTCTTGATCGAAATGGTTATTTAGAGCTTGTCTCGAATCATGGTATTTAATTTCGGGAATAACTACTTTAAATCCTAATTCAGATAGCTGCGATTCAATCGTTGAACCCCAACCATGAAACATGATGATTGTTTCTTTCCTACTAATTGGGGTTTTTTTCATAATAATTAATCATTTTCCCCACCTAAATTTCTTTATTTTCTATAGTAGTATTAAATCATTCTAATAATAACAAAATTATTTGAATTTTGAATTGCCATATTTAAGAAAATGCTATAAAATACTTTTGTTTGTATACAATGATATTATCTTTAAAATAAATTTTTGCCTATTTACTTCACGCGGAAAAAATCGAGGATGTGTATGATCAATGGTTCAACATTTAAACTTAATAATTAGTCACTATGGTTATTTAGGCATCATTATAGCATTAATAGGAGGAATTATTGGGTTACCACTACCAGATGAAATTCTTTTAGTATACATAGGTTATAATGTATTTATAGGTAGATTGTTATATTTACCTTCAATAGCTTGTGCGATTATTGGAATCATTTGTGGAATCTCATTAAGTTATTTACTTGGATACATATTTGGTTTACCTTTACTTAATAAATATGGACCAAAAGTGCATATTACAGAGAAAAAAATTGAAATGACAAAAAGCTTATTTACAAAATTTGGACCATATATTCTTATAATAGGATTTTTTATACCAGGAGTCAGGCATTTAACTGCTTATTTTGCTGCCATTAATAAATATTCTTATAGAAAATTTGCAACGTTTGCATTTATTGGAGCAATCCTTTGGGGATTCACTTTTATAACATTAGGAAAAATTTTTGGTGAAGAATGGGATAAAGTGGCGTCTATTTTTGCAAAGTATAGTTTAGTCATATTTCCATCTGCCTTATTGATTGCGATTGTTTTCTTTTTCCTATATAGAAAACGTTTAACTACAAATTAGCGTTAGTTTTTAGATTTCTTAACTATTAAAAAGACGAAGCATTGTGTTTCGTCTTTTTTTGTTGAAAATGAGTATGTCAAAAGCTGATTTCCACTGCAGGGTGCTCCTTTTTATAGGGCATGAGCTAAAGTCTTGTCGTTCCTGAGGGGTTATTCGTCATCCCGAAGTGGCTTGCACATAAATTCTGAAAATCGCAATTAAAATTGGCAAAACTGCAATTAAAATCTGAGAATCTGTTCTGTTTAGATACCCTTCTCATTACACGATAGTACGTTGTTTATATTATTTTACAATATAAAAAGAGGGCGCCTATTCATCAGTTAATCTGACAGATAGTACAGCCCTTTTTTACTTAATTATTTTGCAACTTCTTCTACAATTGCAATGACCATTTCAGCAGTTTTTACTAACTCTTTAATTGGCATTCTTTCATTTGTAGTGTGGATTTCTTCATAACCAATCGCTAAGTTTACAATTGGGAAACCATGACCTGCGAATACGTTCGCATCAGATCCTCCACCACTTTGTTTTAATGCAGGAGTACGTCCAATTTTTTCTGCTGCACGTTTTGCAACTTCAACAACGTGGTCTCCTTCACCAAATTTAAATCCTGGGTACATAATTTGAACTTCTACTTCAGCACGTCCACCCATTTCAGTAGCTGCTTCTTCAAAAGCAGCTTTCATTTTAGCTACTTGAGCTTCCATTTTTTCACCGATTAATGAACGAGCTTCAGCTAAAATATTCACTTGATCGCATACGATATTTGTTGCACTTCCACCTTCGAAACGTCCGATATTAGCAGTCGTTTCTTCGTCGATTCGCCCAAGTGGCATTCTTGCAATTGCTTTAGAAGCAATCGTAATCGCTGAAACGCCTTTTTCAGGTGCAACACCTGCATGTGCTGTTTTACCAAAAATAGTAGCAATTACTTTAGCTTGAGTTGGAGCTGCTACGATAATGTTACCTACTTCTTCATCGCTATCTAATGCATATCCAAATTTAGTAGTGATTAATTTTGGATCCATTGCTTTAGCACCATGTAATCCAGATTCTTCACCAACTGAGATAATAAATTGGATTTCACCATGCTCAATATTTTGTTCTTTAATGATTTTTACTGCTTCTAAAAATGCTGCTATACCAGCTTTATCATCTGCACCTAGAATTGTAGTTCCGTCAGTAACGATATAACCATCTTTGATTGATGGCTTGATTCCTTTACCTGGAGTTACTGTATCCATATGACAAGAGAAGAAAATACCGTCAACGCCGTCTTTAGTAGCAGGAATTGTAGCAACAATATTTCCAGCACCGTGACCTGTAACACCCATCGTGTCATCTTCAAAAACATTCATTCCAAGAGCTTCTAATTTTTGTTTTAAAACCTTTGCAATTTCAGCTTCAAACTTAGTTTCAGAGTCTACTTGTATTAATTCTAAAAATTCTTCGACTATACGTTGTTCATTAATCATTTCTGTCATGCCTCCAAATTGTATATGTAAAAAAATGTCTACAAAGGTATATTACCATGTTTTTTTGCTGGGCGCTTTTCATTTTTGTATTTTAATACTTCTAAAGATTGAATAAGCTTTTTTCTAGTCAACCTTGGATCAATAACATCATCAACTAGACCGTATTTTGCAGCAACATAGGGATTAGAAAATTTCTCTTTATATGTATTCATCCATTCTGATCTTAACTCATCTGGTCGATTACTTTGAGAGATTTCTTTTCCGTATAAAATATTTACAGCACCTGCAGCACCCATTACAGCGATTTCAGCGTTTGGCCATGCAAATACTAAATCCGCTCCAATCGATTTACTATTTAATGCAACATATGCTCCACCAAATGCTTTTCTCGTAATGACTGTAACCTTTGGAACTGTTGCCTCAGAATACGCGTATAAAAGCTTAGCACCATGCCTTATTATACCTCCATGCTCCTGTTTTACACCAGGGAAAAACCCTGTCACATCAACAAAAGTGATGATTGGTATATTAAAACTATCACAAAAACGTATAAATCTTGCCCCTTTATCAGCTGAATGTAAATCTAATCCTCCAGCCATAAATTTAGGTTGATTACAAACGAGTCCTACTACTTCACCATTTAATCTAGCAAATCCTACAACTAAATTTTTAGCAAAATCTTTTTGAACCTCAAAAAATGAATCATCATCTACAATCATTTCTACTATTTTTTTCACATCATAAGGACGACTACTTTCATCAGGTATTAGCTCCATTAAATCATCTAGATCTTTTTCAGTTTTCATTTTAGTAGGTGCTTTTTCTTCCCAATTAGCCGGTAAATACTCCATTAAATTTCTAACGAGCTTAAGGGCTTCTTCTTCCGACTCAGCTTGAAAATGAGCATTTCCACTTATCTCATTATGGACTTTAGCTCCACCTAAATCCTCTGCAGAGATTTTTTCACCTGTTACACTTTCGATTACTTTTGGTCCAGTAATAAACATTTGGCTAGTTCCATTGACCATGATAACGAAGTCAGTAATTGCTGGAGAATAAACTGCACCACCTGCGCAAGGCCCCATAATAACTGAAATTTGTGGTACGACTCCAGAATAAATCGTATTTCGGTAAAAAACATGTCCATAACCATCTAATGAAAGGACACCTTCTTGGATTCTCGCACCACCTGAATCATTTAAACCAATAATCGGAGCCTTACACTGTACTGCCATGTCCATTAATTGACTAATTTTTTTCGCATGCATTTCACCTAAAGCACCGCCGAACACAGTAAAATCTTGCGAAAAAACAAACACCGTTCGATCGTTAATTTTTCCATAACCTGTGACAACTCCATCACATGCACCATTTTGTTCATCCATTCCAAAATCTGTACAACGATGCTGAACAAAACTAAATAACTCAACAAAACTTCCTTCATCTAATAGCATGTCTATTCTTTCTCGTGCTGTAAACTTTCCACGTTCATGTTGTTTCTCAATCCGTTCAAATCCTCCACCTTGCTCTATTTCAGATTTTTTTTCGTATAGTTTATAAAGATCATCATACTTGCTCATTAAACTCCCCCCTTTTTTGAACAATTTCGATTAATACTCCGAATTGTTTAGGGTGTATAAAGGCAACTTTCGACCCCTCACTCCCATTACGTGGTGAATGATGGATTAAATTGAACTGGCGTTTTTTTAGCTCTAATAGAGATTTTTCGATGTCATCTACTTGAAAAGCAATATGATGCAATCCTTCACCTTTTTTTTCAATATATTTATGTACAGGATTCGTTGATGTAAGTGGTTGGATTAATTCAATATTAATTTTATTTGTTTTAAAAAATGCGACTTCTACACCTTGGTCATCTACTATTTCTCGATATGAGTATGATAGACCTAAATCATCCTCATACTTTTTAATACTATCGTTTAAATTTTTTACACAGATTGCCATATGATCTATATTTGTGAACATTTTTTTGCCCTCTCCTTCAAATCAATGCTTTTTTTAGAAACAAGTGCGATTTTTTAAGTACTGTAATCTGTTCAAATGTACATAAGCTATTATTTAAACAATATTCAAGAAAGTGGACAAACATGATTAAAAACCGTAGCTATTTACAACCGTATTTTAAGAGATAACAATGAAAATGAAGATATGATTTTGTTTCATAGAACAACAAGAAATTAAAAAAGTTCGACGGCATTCCCCTCTTTTTTCTCTTTTAATAAAACAATATGACTACTTATCAATCGTGTAGTTAAATAGACTCGATATAAAAGACTTATTTTTCCAAAAAAAAATGCAATTATTGCAGTTTTTTGTAGTTTGTAAATCTACTAGATTGCATGATAATATTAGCTCGTTATCACTATTTGTTAACTAGGGAGGAATTTATGTGAACAAAAAAGTTTTAGCAGTTGGGTTATCTTTAGGATTAGCAGCAAGTAGTTTTTCTGTAACAAATACATATGCGGCACCAAAAAATGTTTTATCAAGCTACAAATATAATGAAACTGTAGGATCGCCTGAGTTTGTTTCAGGACAGTTGACAAAGTCATCAACTAAAAGTCCTGAGGGGATTGTATTTGGTTACGTCAATGCTAACAAAGATAAATTCAAACTCGGTTCGAAATCCTCTGAAGAATCATTCATCATTAAGTCAAGCAATAAAGATATGTTAGGTACCGCTCTTCGACTACAACAAGTATATAATGGTGTACCTGTTTGGGGTTCTACTCAAACTGCATTGGTTGCGGACGATGGAGTTCTAACAACTTTCTCTGGTACCGTATCTCCTAATCTAGATACGAAAAAAGGACTTAAATCTGAAAAGAAAGTAAATGCTAACAAATCAATTAAAATTGCACAAGCTGACCTTGGTTATACTCCTATCTATGAAAAAGACCCTACAGCAGATCTAGTAGTTTACACGAATGGTGATGAAGCAACTTACGCTTACCTTGTAAACTTAAACTTCCTTTCTCCTAAACCTGGAAACTTTAATTATTTCATTGATGCATCAACAGGAAAAATCTTAAATAGCTATAACAATTTAGATGAAGCAGATAGTAGTGCCCCTGCTGCTAAACCAGGTGGTACAGCAAGTAGTACGAATACAACTGGAACAGGAGTTGGCGTACTTGGTGATACCAAAACCCTAAACATGACCTTATCAGGTTCAACTTATTACTTACAAGATAATACGAGAGCATCAGGTGGTATTTTCACTTATGATGCGGCTAACAAACAACGTCTTGCTGGTACACTTTGGACAAGTCCTGATAATCTTCTAAATAGCACTTATGATGCGGCTGCAGTTGATGCACATTATTTTGCAGGATTAACATTTGATTATTATAAAAATGTTTTTGGACGCAATTCCTATGATAATAAAGGCGGTGCACTAAAATCGAGTGTCCATTATAGCCGTAATTACAACAATGCGTTTTGGAACGGTACGCAAATGGTTTATGGCGATGGTGATGGTACAACATTTATTCCATTATCAGGTGGAATTGACGTAGTAGCACATGAGTTAACTCACGCTGTAACAGAAACTAGTTCAAATTTAACTTATCAGAATGAATCTGGTGCACTTAACGAAGCAATTTCTGATATTTTTGGAACATTAATAGAGTTCTATAATAATAAAAATCCTGATTACCTGATTGGTGAAGATATTTATACGCCAAAAGTTGCTGGTGATGCACTTCGTTCGATGAGTGATCCAACTAAATATGGAGATCCAGATAACTATGCAAATCGTTACACTGGAACATCTGATAATGGTGGAGTTCATACGAATAGCGGTATTATTAATAAAGCTGCTTATTTAATGGCTCAAGGTGGAACTGCTTACGGCGTGACTGTTACAGGAATCGGAAATGATAAACTAGCTAAAATTTTCTATCGTGCAAATACTGTATACTTAACAGCTTCCTCTACTTTCAGTCAAGCTCGTGCAGCATGTGTGAAAGCAGCTTCTGACCTTTTCGGTACCAGCTCCGCTGAAGTAACTACAGTAAATAAAGCATTTGATGCGGTTGGAGTTAAGTAAAATTTCAATTACATTTTGAGTAAAAAAGAGTGTCTCTTAAGCTAAAAATGCTTATGAGGCCCTTTTTTTTATTTAGGTAAAAGACAGCATATTTATTAGAATCTGATGAATCACGTATAATCAAGACAGTTTCAAAAAAGAAGCTTAGACTGTTAAAATTATCCTACTTATGCTAAAATAGGACAACACTTGTATTATTCTTAAATAATAATTAATAATTTGTAATTCTTTAATATAAGGTGGTAATCACATGAGAAAAAAAACACAAAAAGTAGTCGTTATGATTATGTTAATTTCAATGCTTGCTACTACATTACTTGCAGGTATCGCTGCTATGTTTTAATAGGAAAACTAAAAGAGGATTCACCATGAAGATCTTGATGGTGAATCCTCTTTTTTATCTAATCGCACCTTGTTCACGAGCTAGTTGTTCAAATGAACTTGAAGATGTTGTTATGTACACTTTTGTTCCAAATGGGATTTTATCATAAAGTTCATTTACATCATTTGTGTACATTCTTACACATCCATTTGATATATATTTACCAATCGTAGATGGGTCATTATTTCCATGAATACCATAAATCGAACCATCCGTACCTAATGCGTCAAAACCAATCCATCTAGTTCCTAGAGGATTTTTAGGATCCCCTCCCGGAATATTCTTTTTTCGCCAATATGGATCTTTGGCTTTATATGTAATATTAAAAATTCCTTCAGGAGTTAAATCTGCTGTTTTTCCGGTAGCAATTCGATAAATCCTTAGGACTTTACCATCTTCTATATATGCCAAATTATTTACTTCTTTATTAATAATAATAAATGGTTCGCCTACCCTTGGATTTTGTCCAAGTGGCCATACTGGACCAATTACTAAAATTAGTGATAGAACTAGTTTAAGCAAATAAAGCAACTCCTTTTTATTTCACTTAGCGTATTTTCCCTTAAACTTTGATTTCATAATCAAAAAACTTTCCATTTCATTGATGATCGTTAATATCGACGCTCTAGTTTCAAAATCCTCAGATGTTTGTGGTAGTGGCATTGCACGAAACATATGATAGATTTCTTCTAGCTGATATAAACATATCGCTCCACTTATGATCGGGTTTATTGAAAAGCTCAGATCATTAAAAAATTTGGATAAAATATGAGATTGTTCGTTACTCACTTTAATGTCACAAACCGCTTCAATAATACGGAGAATAATTTCAAGTTGTCGCTCTCTTAATAAAAAATATTCATAATCTTCCTCATTGGAAGATTTAAAATAATGATTATCGATTTCTAATTTAGAAGTTCTTTTCGCTTCTTGAAGCAATTTTACTGTTTCATCATATTCTTCTAAAAAACACTTATTAGCTGGTTCTTTTAAATAAATAGAAATCTTCTCAAAAATAAAACAAAATTTAGAATCAATTTGTACTTTATAGTTTTTTATTTGATCATCTAAACTAGGCATATATAAATTACAAAGTAAAGCTACACCAATTCCTATTACAATAACAGTTAATTCATCTGTAATTATTGAAACCGTAATTTTTTTCAGACCATATAGATGTAGCATGATCACCGCACTAGAAATGACTCCTTCTTGAATTTTAAGTTTTACTAGGCCTGGAATAAAAAATAAGAGTAATAATCCAATCGCTAAAGGTGTATAACCAAATATATCAAAGAAAAAAATACAAAAAAGTATGATTAGTACACATGCAGAAAACCTTCTCAAAGCTGTATCTAATGAACGCTTTTTCGTTGTTTGTATACATAATATTGTTAATGTTCCAGCAGACGAGTAAAAATGAACTCCCACAGATTGTGCGATAAAAATGGCAACTGCACTCCCTAACGCTGTTTTAACAATCCTTGAACCAATTCTATACATAATATCACCTATTATTTATGTTTTACTTTATGAGGTATTTGATTCATTGAAAGGATAAAGTTAAGAAAATATAAAATTGATTAGGATTGGAAAAAAAATGTCCTTATGCTCCAAGAAGTCATACTTTTAATGAAAATAAATTCATCTCATAATAATGCTTAATAATAAATAGATTGGTAAAAATATCATTATTCTAATAAAAGGTGTGAATTTATGAGTTCAAAATACTGCCATGAATCACGTTCAGCTTTAACTGTTCGAGTTTTCCCTACTGACTTAAACAATCACCAAACTTTATTTGGTGGAAAAATTCTTGCGGACATGGATATGACTGCTTCAATTACTGCTTCTAAACATTCAAGATTGAAATGTGTAACTGCTTCGATCGACCATGTAGACTTCTTACATCCTGTTACTGAAGAGGATTGTATCTCTTATGAATCCTTTGTCGTCGTTACAGGAACTTCATCTATGGTAATTTTCGTAAAAGCAATTGCAGAGAACTTGATTACAGGCAATCGCCGAGTTGCTGCTGCTTCATTTTTAACATTTGTTGGAATGAAAGATAATAAAACGGTACCAGTTCCATCTATCATTCTTGAAACCGAAGAAGAACGTGAACTTGCTGAAATAGCAAAAGCAAGAATCGCAAATCGTAAAAATAATAAATTAATCAGTAAAAACATTGAAACGATTATCTCTACAAAACCTTTAAAATTAAAACAAAGTGATGATTAAATTAATTTGATTCCTAAATAAAAAAGAAACTGAGGAATTTTTCTTCAGTTTCTTTTTTTCTGGTTCTGATTAATGCGTTGAAATACTAGATACACCATGGCCAGTATTAGACTTCACAAGAATTTCATCAAATTTAGCTTCATTTTCTTTTTTACTTGAAAGAATTGTACCTAAATAAGCAGCTATAAATCCTAAAGGAATCGATATAATCCCCGGATTCGTTAAATTAATTAATGGATCTCCAACAAAAATGGCTTTTCCTTCTATTGGACTCCAAATATTTGGACTTATTGCTACTAGTATGATTGCAGATATTAATCCAGTTAACATACCAGTAATTGCACCAGTCGTATTAAAACGTTTCCAATAGATTGTAAAGAGTATAACTGGTAAATTCGCACTTGCTGCAACTGCAAATGCTAAAGAGACTAAAAAGGCAACATTTAATGTTTGTGCAAATATTGCAAGTAAGATTGAAATTAAAGCAACGCCAATCGAAGCATATCTGGCCATTGAAACTTGCTCTTTTTCAGTTGCTTTACCTTGTTTTAATATTTCATTGTAAAAATCATGTGCAAAGGCAGATGCAGCAGTTAATACTAGCCCTGCTACTACTGCAAGTATAGTTGCAAATGCTACAGCTGAAACAAAAGCAAATAAAAAGTTACCACCCAATACTTCAGCTAAAAGTGGCGCAGCCATATTTCCTGCTGGATTTGCTTTTATAATCTCAGAATTTCCAACAAATGCAGCTGCCCCAAATCCAAGGAAAATCGTCATAATATAAAATGCTCCGATTAACCAAGTTGCATAAACGACTGATTTTCGTGCCGTTTTCGCATCACGCACTGTAAAGAAGCGGACCAATATATGAGGTAATCCGGCAGTTCCAAGAACAAGTGCTAAATTTAATGAAATTGTATCTAATCCATTTGTGTATTTTACACCTGGATTTAAAAACGAGTCCTTTAGAGGAGTTGCTGTTCTCATTTGACTAAACATTTCATTAATGTTGAAATTAAATTTAGCAAAAACGATGATTGAAATGACTAATGTTCCGAGCATAAGAAGGATTGCCTTTACGATTTGCACCCAACTAGTAGCCCTCATACCTCCAAATATTACATAAACAGTCATTAAAATACCTACTATTAATACAGCAGTCGTATAATCAATTCCTAGTAATAATTTAATCAGTGCACCAGCACCAACTAGTTGTGCAATCATATAAAAGATTGAAATCGTCATTGTGTTTAACGCGGCTACCCCTCTTACTTTTCTTTGATCAAATCGCGCAGCAATCATATCTGCTAACGTGTATTTTCCAAGATTTCGTAAAGGTTCTGCTACTAAATATAAAACGACTAAATATGCAACTAAAAATCCGATGCTATAGAAAAATCCATCGAATCCAGTTAAAGCAATCGCACCTGCAATTCCTAAAAAGGATGCTGCTGACATATAGTCACCTGCAATTGCAAATCCATTTTGCCATCCAGTCAATCCACCACCTGCTGTATAAAAATCTTTCGCATCTTTTGTTTTTTTAGATGCGTAATATGTAATAACTAGCGTTCCTAATACGATTATTAAAAATAATGTAAATGCCGTCGTATTCAAATTTCCTCCCCTCCTTTATTTAACTTTTCCAATACTCCATCTGCCATTTTGTCAAAGGATTCAGCTTTTTTACTGTAAATCATACATAATACCCATGTCATAAGAAATTGAGCAAATGCAAACATCCAAGCCCATGTTACCTCCCCAATTGCTTTTGTATTAAGTGCTTTAGAATAAGAAGTCATTAAAGGTAATGCAATGTAAAAACAAAAAAAGAATACAGACATTGGTAGAATAAACTTTCTTTTTGCTTTCAGTAACTGTTTAAACTCATGAGATTTTGCAACTTCCGAGTATGTGCTAGGACTTATACTCGTACTAAAATTTTTGTCCAATTCCATCATCATACTCTCCTTTCAATTTTTTATTTCTTGAAAAATTTGAAGATAATATTGCTAAAATAAATGAAAGAATATTCAGAAACTAAGATAATTGTATTTCATTTAGAAACACTTTAATAAATGTTTTCGATAGACAAGAATTAACAAGTTCTAATTATTAAAATTTTTTTTGTAAAATTTGAGAACGAGCTGAAGTTGAAATACAAGAAACTCTCGCTGACTTACAAACCTAAAACATATTTAGACATTTTTAAGGTAATTTAATGAACTTTTTGTCAATAAAAAAAATCCCTCTTTTCAGATGAAAAGTAGGGATTCTTCACAATATAAATGATTAAATGACTTACAAAACTTTCTCAAGGAATAACTTTGCGCGATTTGTTTTTGGTCTTGTGAATAACTCGATTGGAGTTGCATCCTCAACTAGATTTCCTTCGTCTAAGAATAGAATTCGATCTGCAACTTCCTTTGCAAAACCCATTTCATGTGTAACGATGACCATTGTCATACCAGTATGAGCTAATGATTTCATTACTTCCAGTACTTCTTTTACCATCTCTGGATCTAAAGCTGAAGTTGGTTCATCAAATAGCATTACTTTAGGTTCCATTGCAAGTGCTCTTGCTATAGCTACACGTTGTTTTTGACCACCTGAAAGTTTAGGAGGATATACATTTGCTTTTTCGAGAAGTCCAACTTTCTCAAGAAGTGCCTTTGCATTTTCTTCTGCTTTAGCCTTACTCATACCTTTTACATTAATCGGGGCATACGTAATATTTTCTAAAACTGTCATATGTGGGAACAAATGAAAATGCTGGAATACCATACCTACATCTTCACGAATTTTCATTATATTACTTTTAGGATTTGTAATTTCAATATCATCCATCCAAATTTCACCATTTGAAGGAGTTTCTAATAAATTCATACAACGTAAAAATGTAGACTTTCCAGAACCTGATGGACCAATAACAGCAACAACAGATCCATGATCAATTGTAGTTGTTATTCCTTTTAATACATGAACATTTCCAAAGCTTTTATTTAAATTAGTAATTCTAATCATTTGTACGCATTCTCCTTTCAACTGATTTACCTAGAAGTGATAGGATCATAATGATAATGTAATAGATTGCTGCTACAAAAATAAGTGGCTCCATAAATGAGTACGTCTCTCCACCTACTAAGAATGCTCTTCTCATTAAATCAGATGCACCAATTACTGTTACCATTGCTGATTCCTTTGTTAATGTAATAAACTCATTCATCAAAGCTGGTAAAATATTTTTAAATGCTTGAGGTAAAATAATTTTTGACATCATTTTACGGTAAGGAATACCTAAAGCTGAAGCAGCTTCTTGTTGACCTTTATCTACTGCTAGTATACCTGCACGGATGATTTCTGATACATAAGCTCCTGAATTCAAACCAAATGCCAATACCGCTGCTGGAAACTTTTCGATATCGAAACCAATTAATTGTGGTAAACCATAATAAATGATCATTAATTGCAAAACCATCGGTGTTCCACGAAAAATTGAAGTATAAAAATCAGCTATTACAACTAACCATTTTGCACGGCTAATTTTCATTAATGCAAGTAAAATTGCTAAAACAAGACCTAATAAAATTGAACACACAACTACTAATAGTGTTAATTTTAATCCGGCCAATATATATGGAATTGAAGGGACAATTTGAGAAAAATCTAAGTTCATATTGTAGTACTCCTTTACTATTTGTCTTTAAATTGAAAGTTTATTCGACAATGCCTGTTTAGATAAAGAGCACTGGTTTAGAAACCAATGCCCTTTGTTTCATATAATTCATATCCAATGGATTGCTCATATTCTGTTAATGCTTCATCTAAGATTGCTAACCCATCATCGATTTGATTCTTCGTAACTGTTAATGGTGGAATCATTCGAATTACTTCACTGTTATTACCACAGAAGTAGAATAAAACACCTTTTTCCAAAGCAAGATCAAGAATTTTAAATAAACCATCACCGTTTGGTTCTTTTGTAGCTGGATTAATGATTTCAATGCCGATCATTAAACCAATTGAGCGAATGCTTCCAATTACCGAATGCTTTTCTTTTAATGCATTCAGTTTTTCTACTGCGTAAGCTCCAACTTCTCTCGTATTTTCTAAAAGCTTTTCTTCTTTAATAATTTCTAAAACAGCCAATGCAGCTGAACAAGCAATTGGATTTCCTCCAAATGTTGTTCCATGACTACCTAGTGGCCACTGTTTCATCAGTTCATTTGATGCTACAGTAGCACTTAAAGGAATACCATTTGCAATGCCTTTTGCTATTGCCATAATATCTGGCGTTACATCAAAAGTATGTGCAGCAAACCAATCTCCTGTACGTCCAAATCCAGTTTGAACTTCATCAAAAATTAGTAAAATATTATTTTCATCACAGATTTCTCGTATTTTCTTTAACCATGCCTTGGGTGGTACTACATATCCACCCTCACCTAGAACTGGCTCTACAATAACTGCAGCTACTTCTTCTGGAGTTACTTGATGATTAAATAAACGTTTAAAATCTTTTTCTAATTGCTCTACTACATATGATTCTTCATCATAACCTTCAGGGCATTCGGAAACATTTGCATAAGGTATTTGATAAGAGCCTGTTGGTTGTAAAAATTTTCGATACTTACTTTTTGAAGTCGTAACGCTTAGAGCTCCCATAGAACGGCCATGGAAACAACCAATAAATGAAACAATATATGGACGTTTAGTAGCATGTTTAGCTAACTTAATAGCACCTTCAATCGCTTCAGTTCCACTATTACCAAAAAAGAAAGTATCTAAGTTACCAGGAAGAATTTCAGCCAACTCATCTGCTAGCTTTAAAATCGATTCGTAAATAATAACACCCGATGGACCATGTGCTAAAGAATCTGCGCCATCTTTAATTGCCTGTACTACTTTTGGATGACGATGTCCAACATTTGTAGTAGCAATTCCAGATGTAAAGTCTAAGTACTCTTTACCATCTACACCATAGTAGTAACAGCCTTCTTCCTTTACAACTGGTAAATTAGGATGATCCTTTGCCATGCTTGGTGCAAGACGTAAAGGCATTTTTTCTAATAAGTGACTCCAATCTATCTCCATCAATAATTCCTCCCCTGATTACAACAAAAACTTATCATTTCTATATCTTTCGCCATACCATATTGGTTTATCTTTTAAACTACTAAAATCTAACGTATTACTTCAATTCACCGAACCATTTTTTAATTAATTTATCAACAGTTCCATCAGCTTTTAATTCTTTTAGTGCTTTATCAAATTTAGGAGTTAATTTACTACCTTTTGGAAGAGCTACAGCTGAACCAGATTGTTCAAAGAAATCTTGCATTAATTCACCTTGCATTTCAGGTAATTTATTTAGATAGCCACTTGCTACAGATTGTTCGATCACAACAGCATCAAATCTTCCAGCTTTTAATTCTTCTACCATCTCAGGAATACGGTTACGGTTTTCAACTTTAAATCCAACTTTTTTAGAAACTTCAATTGCTTTTGTTTCTTGAATTGAACCAGCTTGTACTCCGACTGTTTTTCCCTTTAAATCTTCAACACTTTTAATGTTTGAATCTTTATTTACAACTATTTCATTTTGATCAGTGAAATATGGTTCAGTGAAATCTGCATTTTTCGCACGCTCAGGAGTCTTTTTCATACCGGCCATTATAAAATCTACTTTATCTGCATTCATCGCAGTAATTAATGAGGTAAAATCAATATCTTTTACTTTAATTGTGTATCCAGTTTTTTTACCAAGCGCTTTAGCTAAGTCAACATCAAACCCAACTATTTTGTCATTTTTTGTGTCAATAAATTCATAAGGCTTATAATCCGCACTTGTTCCTAAGATTAAGGTTTTATCATCTGACTTGTTACAAGCAGATAACATTCCAATTGATAATGCTGATGCAGCTAAAACTCCGACTATTTTTTTCATAAATGCTTCCCCCTAATTTTTGTAAAATTCAAACTTATTATTTATATTATCTTTTTTAGTATTCTATTAAACAACCATTTTTTTCGAATGAATAATTATTCCACAAAATGAATTTTAACACATACTAATAAATATGCAACTATATTTTTCAGTAATTCGACAAAAAAATTAGTCATAGCTTAATTTTACAGGGATATTATGATAAATTTTTTTTATTAATATTCATTATGTTTATATATTTATTCATCCAAGTGAATGAGGGTCTTGTTATTAGACTTTTCAAATCTTTCAAAAAGTTTTCGACAATTCTCGCAAATCACTACATTTTTTATTACCGAATACTTGAATCCCCCCAAATTTAAGCGTTTTCATACTTATTCATAAAAAAAATACCATTGTTGAAATGGTATTTTCATAAAAATGATTACATTATTCATTTATAAATTATTTTATTATATTAAAACTTCCTCTTCTATTACTACATTAACAACCTTATTCTCCTTATAATAAAAGGAATAATGGTGATTTCGCTCATTATTTAATAGTATTGGAAGAAAATAAGGAATACACTCTCCTACTCCTTGATTTTTTTCATCTATTACCCAATCAATTTTTTTCCAATCTAAAATTCCTTCATCTGTTTTTAAAGGCGTATCATATTTTAAGCTATTAGAAACCTCGGCCAGAAATACATACATACCTCCAAAATCCACATCTTCTTCATGCCAGGTTACTTTACCTTTATAAGTTATATCTTTCAACTCAATCTGTATTCCGGTTTCTTCTGCAATCTCTCTTTGAACTGACCTTTCGATTGTTTCCCCTTTTTCTATTTTTCCACCAACACCATTCCAAATTCCCATTGTAGGAGCATTTATACGATTTAACATTAATAGTTCATCATTTCGTTTGATAAAACATAAAGTATATTTCACAAATTCCCACTTACCTTTCAAGCATTTTAGTAAATTTTATTTCTATTAATTATGGCATAATTTACTATTAATTTGTTTGCAAAACAACTTTACTAATTATTTAGAATATTTTAAAATTTAATTAATATATTAGTACTACAAAGGAGAGGTGTGTTGTGGATCAATCAAATATTATCGATTTAAACCAGTACAGAAAATTAAGAAAACACAGATCAGAATCCTTCGCTTTTCGCGTAAAATACGATGAAACAGCATATAAAGATGCATTAATGTTATTAATTTTCACATGTTCTCTAGCTGCATTATCTTTCTTTTTTATCTTTTATTTCATTTACAAAATAATTAACTAAAACACTTCATTTTAAAAACAGTTTACATAATAATAATAATATTATGCACAAAAAAAGTACAAAAATTTATGGAATTCCCCTCATAAATTTTTGTACTTTTTTATTTACATTTCTTCACAAAATTGATCGAAGTAATTTTGAAGTTTTTGAATGACTTGCATTGGATCATGACCTTCTATTTCATGACGCTCAACCATCGCAACAAGCTCACCGTCTTTTAAAAGTGCAAATGACGGAGATGATGGTGCTTTACCAGTAAAATATTCACGAGCTTTCGCAGTAGCTTCTTTATCTTGCCCAGCAAACACAGTTACTAATTGGTCAGGTCTTGCATCATAGTGCACTGAGTGTGCTGCTGCAGGACGAGCAATACCACCAGCACAACCACATACTGAGTTTACCATTACAAGTGTAGTGCCTTTCTTTACTAGAGCTTGCTCTACATCCTCAGGTGTCTTTAACTCTGCATAACCAGCCGCTACGATTTCTTGACGTGCAGTATGGACAACATCATTCATAAAAAAATTAAAATTCATATTCATTTCATCTACTCCTTACATGCTTTTTTTCATCTTACCAATTTAGCGGCTATTAATTCAAGCTTTTGAACCTGCTAGTTTTATTATTTTTAATGAATCTTTTAACGCCTTAATTATTCATCCACTAACTCTACAATTACATTCGGTAAATGAGCTAATGTAGATATGGCGTATTGGTAATCTTCATTTAATTCTTCAACAACACGAATGACAGTTACGAATGGATTTTTTACGACAAACTGATCAATCTTTTCCACATTTCCTGCAATGAATAAAACTTTTGCATCAATTTTATTTTTTAATCCGATTGAATGTAATGTGGATAATACATTTTTCATTAGCTCTTCTTCTTGCTCACTAGCACCTTCTAATATTATACAGTCCCAACTTAATAACTTAAGCTGATCAAAAAGAAGTTCGTCCATATCTCTCCCCCCATATCGTTTGTTTATACAAATATATGAGGAAATGAACGAAAGCATACTTTTTTAGTATGAGATGAAAAAACTCTAATATTTAAACTTCTCCAATACCGAACGCCAATACTAGAAAGAAGAAGAAAATAAATGTGACAATATTTAAGACTACGCCAAGAATAATATTTGTAAGTTTTTTTGAGAGGAATGCAAAAATGACCCCTGCTATTGATAGGATTAAGAAACCTAAAAGGAATATGCCCAGTTGTTTAGTGTGAGCATTGATAAAAAGAGCTATAACTATACTGATACCAACCATCATTAAAGAAAGCCTACCATATTTATTCAAATAACTCCCCATCCTCGCTATTTTTATTCTTACTTTAAATGTATCACAATTAATTACTGGAAATGAATGGAAAAATAAAAATGACAACTTAACGCTCTGAAAGAAAAAAAGAACGCTTTAAAAGCGTTCTTTTAAGAATTAACTGTTAATTTTGTATCCGATTCAACCTTGACTGCATTTCTTTTTTGAAAAAGTCGATTTACAAAAAACATCATTGGAAAACTTATAAAAGCGATTGCACTAATAATAACAAATCCACGGCCCCCATTTTCATATCCGAAGTAAGCTAATAAACTACCACCTAGCGCTGGACCGAAAACAAAACCGAGTTTTGAAAATCCCATTGCCCCAAAATAAGTTCCCTTTAATTCTTCAGGAGCAAGCTGATCGACAAATACATCTGTAAATGTAAATGCAAATATTTCTCCTACAGTTAACACAATCATTACGAGTGCTAATAAGAAAAAGTTAGTAAATAACCCAAATCCAGCAACAGCTAAACTAACAATAACATTACCAATCATCATAGATACAGTAGGTGAAAAATTCTTCATTCTACTTACAATTGGGAATTGAAGTATTACTACAGTTACTGCATTGATTGTTGTTAAATACGCATACAGTTTAATGCCATTATGAAACTGTGGTGCATTCGCAAAATATTGAGACATTGTTGAAAAGCTTTGTGAATAACCAAGACCATAAAAACAGATTGTTAGAATCGTCAATGCAAAGATGATATCCTTACGTAAAATTGAAAACGATGCCTTCATCGAAACTTTGTTAGTTGCTGAAGCAGACTTTCCTTCTCCAATTTTATACTTTGATAACATAAACAATAATGTTAAACCATAAAAAAAGTACACAATTCCAGATAATACGAATGGCAATGTGCTTTTTGAGCTTCCTAGATATAAACCAACTAAAGGACCTACTGCAACTCCAACATTAATAGCAGCATACCGCAAGTTAAAGACTAACAGTTTTGATTTCTCGTCTGTTAGATCAGAAAGTAATGCTCTTGAAGAAGGTTCGAAAAATGATGAACAAATATTTAAAATCGAGTTCAGCACAAAAAACCAGACAAATGAATTTCCTAGTCCAAAACCAACTAATGTAATAGACCATAAGAAAATACTCGATAATAAAATAGTTTTCCTTCCAATACGATCAGAAAGAGTTCCTCCAATAAAACTGAAAAACACCCCTAAAAAAGATGAAACCGTTAACATGAGCCCAACCATTGCAGGTGAGATATGTTTAACTGAAGTTAAATAAATAGCTAAAAACGGCATACTTACTGTGCTAGCAAACCTAACGAATAAAGTTCCAATAACGATATTCCAAGCAACAGGATGTACGGCAGATAAATTTTTAAACATCTTATCCCCCCTATTTCTCTAAGATGTCACATATTTGTAAATTATCTTACAAATGTTACAGTTTGTAAAGGTTTTAGTTTAGGGATCTAAAAGTGAACTGGAGGTTAAGTAAAGGAACATAGTATAGCATGGAGGCAAAGAAAAAAGGGTTATAGAGAAAAGGAATGGTAACCTATTCCCTGTTGTTTTTCATATTCCGATAAAGATTGTCTTTTAATATAGCCATGAATCGGTTTTTACTATTATCAATCACTTCGAATCCGTATTTGCGGTATAAGTTGTGAGCATCTCTTGTGCCAAGCATGAATGTCCGTACAGTTGATAGTTTTTCATAACGCATGATTTCTCCCATTAGCCATTTTGATAGGCCTTGTTTACGATATTCTGGGAGAATAAATACGTCTGCTAAATAAGCAAATGTGACGCCATCTGATACTACTCTAGCGAAGCCTACTTGGATTGGTTCACTTTCATCAGGATTCCCCTTGTAAACTCCAAAACAAAAAGATCCTTTAATAAATCGATCAATATATTCATAAGGAATTTCATTTGCCCAATATGAATCTTTGTCTAAAAAGTTATAAATAACTTCTCTGTTTAATAATTCTTTATTCGATGATATGTAATAGCCATTTTGTTCAACTAGCATTAATTCCACCCCTTATTTAGAAAAAATACAGAATTTTATAATTATTTAATTTTATCACATGTCACTAATAAAGGGCTATTATAATTCAGGATGGAGGACACACATATACTCCTTTTAATTACCTGTAACATGATTGAGGGGGTACCTAGGTGGCGTTTTTCGTTTTGCGTGAGTTTATTTTTCCTTTTTTATAGATCACTAGCGTAATTCATCACTGTTTTTGTACATAGAAGAAAGAATTTAGAATAAACTTGCTAGTTTTCTATATTGAATGGGTCTATTTTAATTATTATTAAGTTAAAATACTATAATCGGTATGGGTAATTTCTTATTTTATTTGGGATACTATGGGGCTTAATTGCAGTTTTGCTATTTTTATTTGCACCTAGAATTTTAAATGCAGATCCTCTATCTTTATTTGCACCCCGCACGACGAATTTTAATTTCTCATTTTACAAAATATCATAAAAAAGAGGCTGCCCTTAAGGACAACCTCATCGTTTAAAAAATTAATATACGTTCGTATTTTCTTTTGTTGTATTTTCTAGGATTTCTTTTACTCTTCCTAAGAATTTACCACAAATGAATCCGTCAAGTACACGGTGATCAAGTGATAAGCATAGATTAACCATATCGCGAACACCAATCATTCCGTTTACAACAGCTGGACGTTTTACGATGCTTTCAATTTGTAAAATTGCAGCTTGTGGGTAGTTAATGATACCTGCGCTTTGAATACTACCAAATGATCCAGTGTTATTTACTGTGAATGTGCCACCTTGCATTTCGTCTGATTTTAATTTACCAGTACGAACTTTTGTAGCTAATTCAGTAATTTCACGTGCGATACCTTTGATTGTTTTCTCATCAGCATTTTTAATTACTGGAACAAATAATGCATCATCTGTTGCAACAGCGATCGATAAGTTAATATCTTTCTTTTGGATGATTTTGTCTCCAGCCCACATTGAATTAATCATTGGGTATTCTTTAAGTGCTTGCGCTACAGCTTTAACAAAGAATGCGAAGAATGTTAAAGAGAAACCTTCTTTTTTCTTGAAAGAATCTTTAAGGCTGTTTCTGTAATTAACTAAGTTTGTAACATCTACTTCGATCATCATCCAAGCATGTGGAGCTTCATGTTTACTACGTAACATATTTGAAGCAATTGCTTTACGTACACCTGTAACTGGAATTTCAATATCACCAACTGCTGTTGGAATAACAGGTGCTGGTGCTGCAGCAGGAGCAGTTTGTGCTACAACTGGTTGAGCAGGAGTTTCAACTGCAACAGGTGCTGGTGCCGCTTGAGGTACACCATTTGCGATTGCATTTAAAACGTCTTTTCGAGTAACTCGACCATTATTTCCTGTACCAGGAATTAATGAAAGATCAAGATTATTTTCTTGTGCTAAACGAAGGACAGCTGGAGAAAAACGTGCTTTACCAGACTCATCAGTTTTAGCAATAGTTTGAACCGGAGCAGCAGCTACAGGAGTTTGTGCCGGTGCTACAGGTGCAGCTTTTTCAACTGGTTTTTCTTCGATTGTTGTAGCAGCTACTTCACCAGAAGCTCCTTCAACTTCAATCGTACAAATGATTTCACCAACAGCTAAAGTTTCCCCTTCACCTGCGATTAATTCTTTAATCACACCAGAAAATGAAGATGGTACTTCAGCATTAACTTTATCTGTCATAACTTCAGCAAGAGGATCGTATTTATTTACACGGTCTCCTACTTTTACTAACCAAGTACTGATTGTACCCTCAGTTACACTTTCACCTAATTGAGGCATTTTAATATTTTCGATCATCATTATGTCCCCCTTTTTCAAACAGTGCCATTAAAATGCTGCAAGTTCTCTAGCCGCTTTTTCTACTTTATCTGGATTAACCATGAAGAATTTTTCCATTGTTGGAGAATAAGGCATTGCCGGAACATCAGGGCCAGCAAGGCGTGCGATTGGCGCATCTAATTCAAACAAGCAATTTTCAGCAATAATTGCTGCAACTTCGCTCATTATACTTCCTTCTTTATTATCTTCCGTTACTAATAAAACTTTTCCTGTTTTAGAAGCAGCTTCGATAATAGATTCTTTATCTAATGGATAAATTGTACGTAAGTCTAAAACATGTACAGAAATACCATCTTGAGCTAATTTTTCAGCAGCTTGAAGAGCAAAATGTACACATAATCCGTAAGTGATGATTGTGATATCTTCACCTTCACGTTTTACATCAGCTTTTCCAATTGGAAGTACATAATCAGTTTCAGGTACTTCACCTTTGATTAAACGATAAGCACGTTTATGCTCAAAGAAAATTACTGGGTCATTATCACGAATTGCTGCTTTTAATAAACCTTTCACATCATAAGGAGTAGAAGGCATTACAATTTTTAAACCTGGTTGACCTGCAAATACCTTCTCAACAGATTGAGAGTGATAAAGTGCACCGTGTACACCGCCTCCATAAGGAGCACGAATCGTAATAGGACAAGTCCAGTCATTGTTTGAACGATAACGAATTCTTGATGCCTCAGAAATAATTTGGTTTACTGCAGGCATAATGAAATCAGCAAATTGCATTTCAGCTACTGGTCTAAGTCCGTACATTGCAGCACCAATACCAACACCCGCAATTGCAGATTCTGCAAGTGGTGTATCTAATACACGATCCTCACCAAATTGATCATACAGACCATGAGTCGCTTTAAATACTCCGCCTTTTAATCCAACGTCTTCCCCTAATACAAATACCTTTGGATCGCGTTCCATTTCCTCTTTTAACGCTAAAGTTACTGCATCTATATAAGACATTACTGCCATATTGTCCTACCCCCTCTTATTCTTCGTAAACAAACTTCAATGCATGCTCAGGTGCTGCATATGGAGCGTTTTCTGCGTAATCAGTTGCTTCATCAACAATCGCACGAATTTTTGTATCTAATTCTTTTTCTATTTCTTCTGTTAACACACCAACTTCATGAAGGTATTTTGCAAATGTAAATAAGCAATCTTTGCTTTTTGCTTCTTCTACTTCTTCACGAGAACGGTAAATACGATCGTCATCATCACTTGAGTGTGCAGTTAATCGATAAGATACAGCTTCGATTAATGTTGGACCTTCTCCGCGACGAGCACGGTCAACTGCTTCTTTTGTTACACGATAAACTTCTAATGGATCATTACCATCAACAGTGAAACCAGGCATGCCGTATCCAATTGCACGATCCGATACTTTTTCACATGCTAATTGCTTCTCAATCGGTACTGAGATAGCATATTTGTTATTTTCACACATGAAAATTACTGGTAACTTATGTACACCAGCAAAGTTTGCGCCTTCATGGAAATCACCTTGGTTAGAAGAACCTTCACCAAATGAAACCCAAGAAACGATATCTTTACCTTCCATTTTTGCAGCTAAAGAAACACCAACAGCGTGAGGAACTTGAGTTGTAACTGGAGATGAACCTGTAACGATACGATTTTTCTTTTGTCCAAAATGACCTGGCATTTGACGTCCACCAGAGTTTGGATCTTCTGCTTTTGCAAAACCAGAAAGCATTAATTCTTTTGCTGTCATTCCGAATTGTAAAACTACACCCATATCACGGTAGTATGGTAATACGTAATCTTTTGTATTGTCTAATGCATACACTGAACCAACTTGAGCTGCTTCTTGACCTTGACAAGAAATAACGAACGGAATTTTACCAGCACGATTTAATAACCACATACGCTCATCAATACGACGTGCCATTAGCATTGTTTCATACATACTAAGAACGTCATCATTTGATAGACCAAGCTGTTCATGACGGTTTGAAGTTGTAACCTTTTCCATAAATATCCCCCTTTTACCACATACATGTGTGGAAGCGTTTTAAATCATTATAGTGATGAAATGTAGAGATTTGCTCTCTACATTTCAATTTTTTAAATTAAGAGTGAATTGCTAATCCTTCTACAGCAAGTGCTGCTTCACCAATAGCTTCTGATAATGAAGGATGTGGATGAATTGTATGAGAAATTTCCCATGCAGTTGCATCTAATACTCGAGCTAAACCTGCTTCAGAGATCATATCAGTTACATGAGGTCCAATCATATGGACACCAAGAAGATCATTGGTCTCTTCATCAACAATTATTTTAACAAATCCATCATGCTCACCGTAAACTAACGCTTTACCGATTGCACGGAATGAGAATTTTCCTTTTTTAACGGTATAACCTTTTTCTTTTGCTTCACGCTCAGTTAAACCAACAGATGCAACTTCTGGATTACTATAAACACATTTACTTACCATTGTTGGATCTAATGGAAGTGGTGAATTACCTGCAATATGCTCAACTGCAATTGTACCTTCTCTTGAAGCAACATGTGCTAATTGTAAGCCACCAATTACATCACCAATTGCATAAATATGTGACTCTTTAGTTTGGTAATTAGCATTTGTTTGGATAAAACCATTTTCAACTACGATGTCAGTATTTTCTAATCCGATTCCTTCAACATTCGCTTGACGGCCAACAGATACTAACATTTTTTCAGCAGTGAAAGATTTCTCAGTATCTTTATGAAGCGCATTAATTCTAACACCATTATCAATTACTAAAGTTTCAGCTAAAACCTTCGCATCAGTAACTAATTTAATACCTTTTTTCTTTAATAATCTAGTCATTTCTTTAGAAATTTCTTCGTCTTCTAAAGGTAAAATAGTTTTACTGTACTCGATTACTGTTACCTCAACACCAAAATCTGCTAACATTGAAGCCCACTCAATACCGATTACACCGCCACCAACGATAATAATTGACGCAGGAAGTGACTCCATTTTTAACGCCTCATCAGATGATATTACATGCTCACCATCAATAGTTAATCCAGGTAAAGACTTTGGTCTTGAACCAGTTGCGACTAAAACGTTCTTAGGAATTAGCATTTCGTTCTCGCTACCATCGTTCATTTCTACTGAAATTGTACCTGGCATTGGAGAGAAGATTGAAGGACCTAAAATACGTCCTAAACCGTCGTATACATCAATTTTCCCTTGTTTCATTAAGTGTTCAACACCTTTATGAAGCCCGGCAACGATATTTTCTTTTCTTTGTTGTACTTTGCTAAAATTTAATGTTACGCCTGATGTTTCAACACCAAACTCTTCACTTTTCTTAGCAGTTGAAAAAACTTCTGCACTACGTAATAATGCTTTACTTGGGATACAGCCTGCATGTAAGCATGTTCCACCTAGTTTATTTTTTTCTACTACCGCTACTTTTAATCCTAATTGAGAAGCACGAATAGCAGCTACATAGCCGCCTGTACCGCCACCGAGTACGACTAAATCATATTCTGTTGCCATGATGAAATTCTCCTCACATTTATACTAAAGATTTAACTGCAAATTCTCCAGGATAGATTTTTGCTTCTTCTTCTTCTCGAAGTACGCGAAGTGCACCTTCACAAAGAGCTTGAAGTTCATTTTCACCTGGTAAAACAATTACACGTGTCATCCACTTAACTCTTTTTGTTATTTCATTAACAATAAAATCACTATAAGCAATTCCACCTGTTAATATAATTGCATCAATATTGCCTTCAAGAACAGCTGCCGCACTTCCAATTTCTTTTGCGACTTGGTAAGCCATTGCTTCATATACTAATGCAGCTTTTTCGTCACCATCTTCAATCATGTTTTCAACTTTAATTGCATCTGCTGTTCCAAGATAGCTAACTAATCCACCTTGACCAACCATCATTTTTTGAACTTCGTTAATATAGTAGTCACCAGAGTAACAAAGTTTTATTAAGTCACCAATTGGTACAGTTCCAGCTCGCTCTGGACTGAAAGGTCCTTCACCATCTAAACCGTTATTTACGTCAATTACGCGTCCTTTTTTATGAGCACCAACACTCACACCTCCACCCATATGGGCGATAATAAGGTTTAAATCGTTATATGACTGTTCTAACTGTTTTGACACTTTACGTGCTACAGCTTTTTGGTTTAAAGCATGGAAAACACTTCTTCTTTCCATAAGTGATTGTCCGCTGATTCTTGCAACCGGATCTAATTCATCAACAACTACTGGATCAACGATAAATGCTGGGATGTTTAATCCTTGTGCAATCTCATTAGCAATGATTCCACCAAGATTTGAAGCATGCTGGCCACTATAACCAATTTTCAAATCTTCTAACATGATTTCATTTACTGCATAAGTTCCACCTTCGATTGGTCTAAGTAGTCCACCTCGACCACATACAGCACTTAATTTAGAAATGTTAATGCCTTCTTTGTGTAATACCTCTAAAATAACATTTTTTCTAAATTCATATTGATCAATTATTGTTTTGTATTTATTTAATTCTTCATCGTCATGGCGTATTGTTTGTTCAAAAATTGGTTTTTCATCATCAAATACACCAACCTTTGTGGATGTGCTGCCAGGATTAATTACTAAAATACGATGCATTGTCAACACTCTCCCTTCTAAGTTTACCTTACCTTTATAACTAGAAAGAAAGAGGTACTATTACTTCACTCTTTCTTTCCATCTAAAAAATAAAGGAATTTTTAATTAAAATTTATTTAGTCAATTATCTTCTGCTTAAGATGTTGTGACCATTTGATAAGAATTGGCTACGAGATTTTGCCATTGTAGCAATACGCTCTTCAGCTAAACGGTCTGCAGCTAAATAAGTTGGAATACCGTCACGTTTTGAAATTTCGATAACTTTTGCAATGTTATCGTATAAGCCTTCAACTTTTTTCATTGCACGGTCGTAGTTGTATCCGTATAACTCATCTGCAACGTTGATTACTCCACCAGAATTGATTACATAGTCAGGAGCATAAACGATACCTAATTCATGGATTAAATCACCATGACGAGTTTCTTTTAATTGGTTATTTGCAGACCCTGCAATAACTCGCGCTTTTAATAGTGGGATAGTTTTATCGTTAATTGTTGCACCTAATGCACATGGTGCATAAATATCACATTCTACTCCATAAATATCATCTGGATCTACTGCTGTAGCACCAAATGCTTCTACTGCACGTTGTACAGCTTCTTTATTAATATCCGTTACGATTAATTGAGCACCTTCTTCATGTAAGTACTCGCAAAGGCTGTATGCAACATTACCAACACCTTGGATTGCAATTTTTTTACCTTCTAAGCTGTCAGTTCCAAATGCTTCTTTTGCAGCAGCTTTCATACCACGGTAAACACCAAATGCAGTAACTGGAGATGGGTTACCTGAAGAACCGAATGATGGTGAGATACCAGTTACATAATCAGTTTCTTCGTGGATTAAATCCATATCTGCAACAGTAGTACCTACGTCCTCAGCAGTAATATATCGACCATTTAAGCCTTGGATATAACGACCAAATGCACGGAACATTGCTTCGTTTTTATCTTTACGTGGATCACCGATGATTACAGTTTTTCCTCCACCTAAGTTTAAGCCAGCAGCAGCATTTTTATAAGTCATACCTTTTGCTAAACGTAGAGCATCTTCAATTGCAGCTTCTTCTGATTCGTAAGTCCACATTCTTGTTCCACCTAAAGCTGGACCTAATGTAGTATCGTGGATCGCAATAATTGCTTTTAATCCTGATTCTTTATCTTGGCAGAAAACAACTTGCTCATAGTCATAAGTTTCTAAGTATTTGAAGATTTCCATGTAATAACAGCTCCCTTAAAATGTGTAAGTTTAGTTTTTAGAATTACATATAGCTAATGCTAATGAATATAATTTTGTCATTGCAGAGTCAGAACGCGATGTTAAAACAATCGGTGCCTTTGCTCCAGCAATAAGTGCAGCCACTTCTGAGTTAGCCATAAAGACTAATGATTTATATAAAATATTTCCAGTTTCTATTGTAGGTACTAATAAAATATCAGCTTGCCCAGCAACTTCTCCAGTTAAGCCTTTATGTTTAGCTGCTTCAACAGAAATGGCATTATCAAGCGCTAATGGTCCATCAACAATACAATTTTTAATTTGTCCTCTTGTATTCATGACAGTTAATGATGCTGCATCTAGTGTTGCTTGCATTGCAGGATTTACTACTTCAACAGCTGCCAGTACAGCAACTTTAGGGGTTTCTATTCCTACTTTCCTTGCAATTTCAACACTGTTTTCAATAATTTTCACCTTTTGATCTAACGTAGGTGCTATGTTCATCGCAGCATCTGTTACGATTACAGCATTTTCTCTTCCAGGTACGTCGAATATTGCAACATGTGATAAAACACTTTTATCTCTTAAACCATATTCTTTGTTCAATACTTCTTTTAGAAGAACTGAAGATGAAAGATTACCTTTCATTACAATTGAAGCTTCACCAGAGCGAACAGCTACAACTGCATTTTTAGCAGCCTCTTTGTTTGAATGAGAATGAACAATTTTAAGTCTTTCTGCAAATTGTTCGTTTTTTAATAAATCTTCATACATTTCATAGATAGCTTGCTCGTTTCCGAAAAGTAAAAAGTTTGCTAAATCATTATCTAACGCAATTGAAACTGCTTCTTTTACTTCGAAGTCCTCAGCAACAGCTACAGCAACAGTTTGCCTAGAATGATTTTTCGCACGTAACATTATATCTGTTAAATTCATTGAAAGCCCTTCCTTTCATCCCCTTGCACTATATAAAGCAATTTGCGTGCCAACTTTCGAAAAAGGATAAAACTATTTTAAAAATAGTTGAAAAGCCTTACATTACCAGTATTCTAGTACCAGGTACTAGTAACACCAATAAATCTATTCTACAACAATATTTTGAAAAATGACAGTAATTGTATGCAAAAATATTCATAGCACGCAAATTATTGCGTGCTATTTTTTGCAGTGTGGTATTTTTCCAATTTATAATACAAATTCCTTACTGATATTCCAAGCTCTTTTGCTGACCTTGTTTTATTGCCATTATTTTTCATTAATATCTTTTCAATAATTTCACCTTCATAATTTGTAACCATTTCATCAAGAGAGCTTATTTCTTCAGTATGAACTTCGTTTTGATGAACAGATTGTTCTTGCTTAACTTGTACAATCGCTGATAAATGTTCAGGTAGGATTTGTTTTTCATTAAATTTCATAAATATAACAGCTCTACCTAGCACATTTTCCAATTCCCTAACATTACCAGGCCAATTGTAACTTTTTAATTTATTTAATGCTGATAATGAGATTCCCTCAACATTTCGACCGTAATCTTGATTAATTTTGGCTAATAATCTTTCGCCAATCGGTAAAATATCTTCAATTCGTTCCTTTAGTGCAGGAATAATAATAGGAAGTTTATTTAATCGATAATAAAGATCTTCTCGAAACTTTCCTTCAATGATTGCTTCCTCCAGATGAACATGCGTCGCAGCAATGACTCGCACATTTATAGGAATAGACTTTGTCCCACCAACACGTCTAATTTCTTTCTCTTGTAGGACCCTTAATAGTTTGGCTTGCATCGCAGGTGATAATTCTCCAATTTCATCTAAGAAAATACTACCATTATTAGCTTCCTCAAAAAGCCCTCTTTTCCCACCACGTTTTGCGCCAGAAAATGCACCTTCTTCATAACCAAATAATTCACTTTCCAATAAAGTTTCAGAAATCGCAGCACAATTCACTCGAACAAATTTATTATATTTGCGATCGCTTTCATTATGAATCGCATGAGCAAACAATTCTTTACCTGTTCCAGATTCCCCACGTAGTAATACCGTAGCAGGAGTGCTCGCAGCTAATTTAGCCTGCATGATCGCTAAACTGATTCCTTCAGATTCACCAGCTATATCCTCGAATGAATATTTTGCTTCTAATGTTCTAATAATTTGACGTGCTCTATGTAGTTCATTCGTTAACTGTGAAATTTCAGAAACATCATGGATTACTCCAACACTACCTTTTAATTTTCCGTCTACGATTACAGGGGCCACATTCACTAGTACATCACGATTTTGCTTCCCGACTTTCATTCGATGTCCACGAACAGCTTGTTTTGTTTTCAAAACTTTTAAATGCACACTTTCACCTTCAGCAATATCAATTGTTGCATGTTTACCAATAACTTGTTCACTTGATAGTCCGGTCAGTCTTGTGTATGCCGGATTAATAATAATTCCATTACCTTTTTCATCAACAACTGAAATTGCTTCATCCGAACTTTGAATGACTGCTTCAAGCATGCTATAAACTTCTTTTAAATTTGTAACCTCTTCTGCTAAATCTATTACCTCAGTATCATCTTTAAAAACAGAAATTGCACCTTCAAGTTCACCATCTTCTCGAAAGATTGGAATTCGAGTCGTAAAAATCTTACTTCCATTAATTAAAATATGCTCTTGATTAATTTCCTTCTTTTTCGTTTGAAGAACTCGAGGTAATTTACTAGTCGGGACAACATCCAATATATACCTACCAATCGCAGCATCTTTATCAGTATGTAACATTCTTTCTGCTGAGCGATTAAATAAAAGAACTTTTCCCCATTTATCAACCACAATCATCCCATCGTGAGTGTTGTCCAAAATGAGTTCTTGTTGTCTTTTTTTATTATTGATTAAATTAAAAAGTGATTCTTTTTCTTGAACAAGATCAGATATCATTTTTGCAACAGAACCTGGGATCACTAAAGTATGCATAGCTTTATACTCGATTAATTCCTGGTATATGGTTTCATCTCCAGTAGTATTTATGACAACATCAATCTCTTCGTTTAAATTAGACTTCCAATCCTTAAGTATTGGAATGTGTAAGCTTTTAGCAAATTCTAATCCTTTAGCCTCTTTTATCATATCTACTACTGCAACAACATGAAATAAATCAGAATGTGATAGAAGCTTTAATACTGCCGTGCCTCCTGTTCCCATTCCAACGATCATTACGTTTTGTTTCATCTTAGTTCACCTACTAATTTCAACAAATTATTAAACACATTAGACTATTATATATAAAAAGTTATTCTTTCGTCTATTTCAAATGTTTTATAAAGGCTTGACAACACTATCCTTGTATAAGATTATGAAGAAAGAGAATTACGTAATTTTATACTTTATTGTTACTTTTAACGGAGGAATTAATAAACATGAAAGAATCATTTACACGTATGTTAGCATTCGTTGTGATTGTTGTACCAATAGCTTTAGCAGTTATCGGAATTAAATTACTTCGTGATACGGTATTTCTAATCCATTCTTTTGGCATTCCAAATCTTCCATTGCAATTATTAATCGGACTTGTTTCATTAGGAGTCGGTTTTTATTTAGTCGGAAGCTTTGTATTATTTAGAGATCGTAAACGAAACAAAGTTCAAGGTAGATTTTTAAAAAGATAATTTTTGTGGGAGTATAACCTAGGTTCTAAATTAAAACCAAAAGATAAATAACAAAACAAAAAAGTGCTGATAAGAGCACTTTTTTTATTTACTAAGTAGTTGACTTCTGACTTGGAAAGCTAGCTCTGGATAGTCAGTAATAATCGCTGTACATTTAACTTCAAATAATCCTTTCATAACAGCTGGTTCATTGATTGTATAAGGTCTTACGGCTATGTGATGTTCCATAGTTTCTTCTATTTGTTCATCAGTAATTATACGATAATTAGGATGAATTGCATTTGCTTTATAATCTTCAGCAATCTTCCACGGTTCTTTACTTCTTCTATTAAATAGAACTGCTGTTTCAATATCCGGTGCCATTAAGTGGAATTTAAGCATACTTTTATGGTTAAAGGAAGATAAAACAATTCTTTTTTCATATTCATATGAACGGATTAAATTTATAACTCGTTCCTCTAGTCCATGGTATTCGATTTTATCATTTTTTAATTCAACATTGATACTAAAGTTATTTCCTTTTGCCCATTCAAATACTTCTTTTAAGGTTGGTATCGTGCATCCCTTAAATTGTCGTTTAAATCGATAACTAGCATCAAATTGCTTTAATTCAGCTAACGTATAATCTTTAACGAAACCTTTACCGTTAGTTGTACGATTTATTGTTTCATCATGAATAACAACGATTTCACCATCTTTTGATAAGTGTACATCTAACTCTATTCCGTCTGCCCCTAAATCTTCACATGCCTTAAAAGAAACCATTGTATTTTCTGGGTAGGTTCCTGCAGCACCTCTATGACCAATAATATCAACCACTCAAATTCCCCCCATGTGAGAAAATATGTACTTTCTTCTATTTCTTATTGTATACTAATTTTACGAAACTAAGGAGGATTATTATGCGACCATTGCAAATTTCGCCTGAAACGGCAATTTTACTTTCTAAGAAATTAAACGTTCCTTTAGAACAAATTATGCATATGCCACAGCATATATTAATGAAAAAGTTGATGGAATTAGATTTACCTAAAAGCGAAGAAGCTTCTGAGGATAATGAATCTAAATAGTAAATAAGCTTTAAACAAGAAAGCAGAAGTAGTATTTCTACTTCTTTTTTTATGGACCTTTTTAATTTATTCTAATCTTAAATTACATTTTTATGTAAAATTGTACAAATAATTAACAATTATGAGCTAATTTTAATTTAAACTTCCTTTCATATTAATTCGTTTTCAAGTAAAATGTAATGTATTGTGTATATTTTATAACGAAAAGTATTTATGGAGGTATTTTTAAATGTTACCTGATTGGTTAATTGGTTTGATCATGGGGATGGTAGAAGGATTAACAGAATTTTTACCGGTATCTTCTACTGGTCATATGATTTTAGTTGCTGATTTATTAAATTTCACAGGTGAGAAGGCTTCATTTTTTGAAGTAATTGTTCAACTTGGTTCAATTCTAGCGGTAGTTGTTGTTTTTTGGAAACGACTATGGTCAGTACTAGGAGTTAAATCAGATGGGTATAGACAAACGAACCTCAACTTAATTCATATTATTATCGGTGCTATTCCAGCCGGGATTGTAGGGCTTATATTCCATGATTTCATTAAAGATGTTTTATTCTCACCTAAAACTGTTGTAATCGGATTAGTAGCTGGCGGTATTTTATTAATTGTTGCTGAAAAAGTCTCTAAACATCCTAAATCATCTGATTTAGATCACATCTCATATAAACAAGCTTTTATTATTGGTTGTTTCCAAATGCTAGCTTTATGGCCAGGATTTTCACGATCAGGCTCTACAATAGCTGGGGGATTATTATTTGGTTTAGATCGAAAAACTTCTGCAGAATTTACTTTTATTTTAGCAGTACCAATGATGATTGCTGCTAGTGGATTAGATTTGATTAAAAATATCGATATTTTGAGTGCTTCAGATTTACCATTATTCGCAACAGGATTCATCACAGCATTCGTAGTTGCATTACTTGCGATCGTTTCCTTCTTAAAATTATTAGAGAAAGTAAAACTAACAGGTTTTGCAGTTTATCGTTTTATAGTAGCGATTGTTTTCACGATTGTGTTTATATTTTAATTAAAACTACAAAAGATAGGACAACCATATTGGGTATGTCCTATCTTTTTTATTTCTATATACAATTTATCGTTATTTTACAAATGGAAAAAGGCTATTCGTACAACGTATACGAATAGCCTTTGTAATATATATGTTAGTTATTTAAATTTTAAAATTGTTGTCTATTGGCGAAAGCCCTACCTCTCTTTCGCAATTCGGCTCCAGGGCCGTTCCATTAGGCAGCTTGTTTCACAACAATCTTCACTAACAGACACTACTACTAATATATAAACAAGGTTGAAATAGCTGACGCGTCATGGAATACGTCCAATTTTCTCCCAAATTTCGTAGTAATAATATCGTTTTTCTATATGTTACAGTGGCGCAATAAATATTATAGCATACTACAAATTATTAGGCAAACTAATTTTTATTTAATATAAATCAACGGACTAGCACTTACATTGTTCCTAAGTAAAATTTAAATTTCGTTGTTATAGATTTGATTATTGGTTGAATTACGTAATTTTTTCTTCAGAACAGTAGTTATAAAAATCTACTTTTTCAGAAAAAAAAGTTCCAATTAGAAACCAAGTGAATGTTTGTTCCTAATCGACATACTTATATTGATGAATTAGTTGATTGGAACTAAAGGGATGCTCGACTCCTATGGGATATGAGGGAAGCCTGAGACCCCGCAGGCTTGCCNNGGAAATCAACATCACTCTACTCCTTTTACGAAAATTTGGTAATATATTGATAAACTCATTATTCAACAACAAAAGAAAACGTTGTCTACTATAGACAACGTTTTCAGATTACAAATATAATTGCTAATGCGAAAAAGTACCGAAGATCTCATAAGAAGTTATTCGCTAAGAGAAATGTCTGTGGAATCACTACCAGGAAGTTAATCGGATTCTTGGGTAATTAGTACTAAAAATAAATTAAGAAGCTTTATGTTCTAAACGTAATTTATCAGCTACCATTGCAATAAATTCTGAATTTGTTGGTTTTGCCTTTGACATTGAAATTGTATAACCAAATAATGTAGAAATACTATCGATATTGCCACGGCTCCATGCTACTTCAATCGCATGTCGAATTGCACGTTCAACTCGGCTAGCTGTTGTATTAAACTTTTTAGCGATATCTGGATATAAAACTTTTGTAATTGAACCTAAAAGCTCAATATCGTTGTATACCATCGAAATCGCTTCACGTAAGTACATATATCCTTTAATATGTGCAGGTACTCCAATTTCATGGATGATACTTGTGATACTAGCATCTAAGTTACGTGGCTTACTTTCGTAATTTGATACTAAAGAAGGTGCATTACGTTTAGTTACCGAACTACCCTTTCCAACTACTTGACGGATATTGCTGATTAGATGCTCCATATCAAATGGTTTTAAGATAAAATATGATGCACCAAGGTCAACAGCTTTTTTAGTAACATCCTCTTGACCAAATGCTGTTAGCATAATAACGTTTGGAATTTTTTCAACTAAGCCAGCGCGTAAACGATCTAAAACCGCTAATCCATCTAAATGAGGCATAATAATATCTAAGACTAGTACGTCTGGCTTTTTATCCTTCACTAGAGGTAAGCAGTCTTGTCCATTAAACGCAACCCCAACCACTTCCATATCTGTTTGTGCGTTAATGTAGTTCTCTAACATAATAACAAGTTCTTTATTATCATCAACTAATAATACTTTAATTTTCTCCACGCCCGTTCCTCCCTACATCCTCTATAGTGAATTTTCATTACTTATTACCGATAATTTCGACAATAAAAATTTATTTCCTGTTTTTATTATAAATTCTGAATATTTTTATTAATATAGATAGTTTTCTTCAATTTCTTCTAGCATTCGACGATTGGGTTAAAAACTACTATGTATTAAGTCGAATTATACATATAATTCATTATATAAAAAATTAAATAGTATGTAAATTTATAATTTTTAATATAAATTTACAATTCTGTAACATTAACAGTCATATCAACCATCCTCTATATTAAAATTTTTTTAATCTTTCGATGTTGCTAATATTATATTACCATTTTTTTCCTATTTTGACTTATTTTTAACAAAATACACTACAAAATAATTAATAAGTGTATTTTTCAATGTTGAAACCAATTCATAAAAGGAAAGGGTATTTTAGATTATTTTTATGTGCTATTTCATTTAATGAGAGTTCCTTTGAAAGGGATCCTTAACACTTATGAGAGATGCAGTGTAGGCCTTTGAGCCCTTACACAGAAGTGACGGGTAGGAAGAATATTGCTTTACAGAAATCGAGCATTCTTAATGGAAATAAACATAAAAAATACACCTACATAATTTGATAGGTGTATTTTTTAAATCAAGAAGCCTTTTTATCTTGATAATCATAAATTGGTACTTTAGCCTCATCAAGCATCCACTCAATATGAACCCCATACCCACTAGTCGAATCATTTACAAAAACATGTGTAACTGCTCCGATTAATTTTCCATTTTGAATGATTGGTGAACCACTCATTCCTTGTACAATCCCGCCAGTTTCTTTAAGTAATCGTTTATCAGTAACCTTTAAAATAATGCCTTTAGTGGAAGGGAATTTTTGTTGAATACTACTTACTATTTCTATGTCAAATGCTTCTACTTTATTATCATGTATTACGGTAAGTATTTTAGCAGGACCTTTTTTCACTTCATTTGATAATGCAATTGGTAATGGTTGTGACATGATCCCATTGTCTATTTTATTGTTAACTTTACCGAATATGCCAAATGGACTATTAGAAGTGATATTACCAATCGTTCCACGATCTAAAGCAAAATGTGCTATTTTTTCTCCTGGTGAACCATCGGCACCTTTTTCAATTGCAGTTACGGTTGAATAGACTATATGCCCATCTTCTACTTCAATGGCTTTTCTCGTATCGCTATCAGAGATCACATGTCCTAGTGCACCATATTTTAATGAATTAGGTTCTATGAATGTCATCGTGCCAATACCAGAAGCTGAGTCTCTTATATATAATCCAATTCGATAGCTATCATGACCTTGGTCACGAATAGGTTGTAACATTTTTGTGTAATACTTACCCTCGCGTTTTACAGTGATTTTTATAGGCTTTCCATACTTCCCTGCTTTTTGAATAAACGGTAATACATCTGACATTTTTTCTATTTGTTTACCATTCATTTTTATAATCATGTCTCCAACTTTAATACCGGCAATTTCACCTGGAGACTTTTGTCCTGAACTAGTATTTACTAAATGATGTCCAACGACTAAGACACCTACTGAGTTAAGTTTTACTCCTATTGACTGTCCCCCTGGTATTATTCTTAAACTGTTTAATACTTTAACATCTACCTTTTTACTTGGTAATTCATTCATACCAAGTGCTACATTAACAATTTCTTGTTGATCCTTATTTTTAATGGTAGATGAAAACACATTATTTTGATTTATATTAAACACGCCAATACCAACTATAAATAAAAGGAGAAGAATTTTTATTATTCGATGAACATTTATATTTTTCACAAGCGAATCACTCTCCTTAGCGCCAAATTTCATTTTTTTTAATTCGTGGCTATGTAGTTAATGTTAGCTTTGCAAAAGCAAAATATGATTGTAAAAATATGATAGATTCTTTAACGTATAATGTTGTATTAGTATGTTTCATTTAGCATTTTCCAATTACTAATTTATCAATAATTCCCATAAAAAAAAAAGAGAATATTTAATGTATAGAAAAAAATTTCCATCATTAAACATTCTCTTTATTTTCATTGAGATTGGTATTTTGCAGAAGCTGCCTGATCGATCAATTCTTTAGCGTGTTGAATCGTTACATCTGTAATTTCAACTCCAGCGATCATCCTTGCAATTTCATTAATTTTTTGATCATTTCGTAATGGTGTAACAGAAGTTTTCGTTCGATTACCATCAATTAATTTGGCGATAAATAAATGCGTATCTGCCATAGAAGCAACTTGTGGTAAGTGAGTAATACATAGAACTTGAGAATCTATAGATACCTTGTGTATTTTTTCCGCTATTGCTTGCGCTACTCTTCCACTAACCCCTGTATCAACTTCATCAAATATAATTGATGTAATCCCCTGATGCTTCGTGAAAATGCTCTTTAATGCCAGGAACATCCTTGAAAGTTCTCCACCGGATGCAACCTTTGCTAATGGCTTTAAAGGCTCACCTGGGTTTGTTGAAATATAAAACTCAACAAAATCAAATCCATCTTTTTTAAACTTTATATGTTGTTCATCTAGTATTGGATCAGATTCTTGTCCCTCTTCAACATCAAACATAATTTCAAAGGTTGTTTTATCCATATAAAGCTCTTTTAATTCTTTATGTATATCAGCAGTCAATTTGATGGCTAATTCTTTTCTTTTATTTGAAAGAGTCTTACCAGCACTAACTAGCTTGATTGTTACATTATCTAAGTCTTTTTGTAACTTCTCGATATGCATATCTTTATGTTGAATAGTATCCAACTCTTGTTCGATATCTTCTGCGTATTTTAAGATATCAGCAACACTGTGCCCATACTTCTTTTTTAACATAGAGATCTCACTTAAACGAGTTTCAATTTCGTTTAATCTATTTGGATCATATTCCATTTGTTCAATGGAATCACGTAATCGATACGATATATCCTCTAATAAGTAATAGCTGCTACTGATTCCTTCATGCATTTCTTTAATGTCATTATCAATATTCGTTACTGACTCTAAAGAATACATACTTGACCTGACCGAATCTAATCCTGAACCATCCTGCGATAAACTTTGATATGCTTCAACTAAAGACTTATAAATGCGTTCAAAATTAGAAATTTTGAGTCTTTCTTCCATCAACTGATCGTCTTCATTTTCTTGCAGATTCGCATTTTGTATTTCAGTTAGCTGAAATTGAATTAAATCCAATCTATGAGCCATTTGTTGTTCATTTTCAGTTAATTGCTTTAACTGTTTTTTTAAGTCTGTATAGTTATTAAATATATTTAAATATTCAGTATACAAAGGAGCAATTGCTTTTGCATCATATTGTTGTAACATCGGTAAATGATGTTCTTGGTCCATCAAATCTTGGCTCTCATGTTGCCCATGAATATCAACAAGTAAACCACCAATTTCCTTAAGTATAGAAGTTGTCACTAATTTCCCATTGATACGGCATACACTTTTACCAGATGAAGTAATATCTCTTTTTAAAATAATCATTTCATCTTCAATGTCAAAGCCTAATTCTCTGCATCTTGAATAAATTAGATGATTCTCATTTTCGATATGAAATAAGCCTTCAATTTCTGCTTTTTCAGTATCATATCTTACGAATTCTGCAGATCCACGACCACCAAGTAACAGGCCGATAGCGTCAATAATAATCGACTTCCCCGCTCCTGTTTCACCACTTAGTACAGTTAAACCCTTTTCAAATGAAATGGAAACTTCCTCAATGATTGCAAAATTTTTAATGATAATTTCAGATAACAATGAGTTTCTCTCCTCTTTTTAAAACCATTCTCCTATTGAAGCATGTCAATAAATTTTTCTTTTAAATCCTCAGCATCTACAGGTGTACGACAAATGATTAAGATTGTATCATCACCACAGATTGTACCCATAATTTCTGACCAATCTAAATGATCAATTAATGCACCAACTGCATTTGCATTACCTGGCAAAGTTTTCATTACAATTAAATGACTTGAACTATCAATTTTAATAAATGAATCAATTAAAAGTCTTTTTAATTTTTGTAATGGATTAAATCGTTGATCTGCAGGTAAGCTATATTTATATCGCCCATCAGATAACGGTACTTTTACTAAATGTAGTTCTTTTATATCACGTGAAATCGTTGCTTGGGTTACTTTAAACCCTAAGTCTCTTAGTGATTGTACTAATTCATCTTGTGTTTCGACTTCATTTTTTGCGATAATTTCTCGTATTTTAATATGACGCTGACCTTTATTCATAATACACCTCTTTGCAAATTCCGACAAATATCTTACTTAAAGAATATCTTATCTAATCTACTCGTTATTGTATATATTTTTTTAAACGTTTTCATAAAATGCATTTTCCAGCATAATTTTTTTCTTTTTACCTTAATTTTAAAAAAGGAGAAAAAGGAAACCTATTTGGTTTCCTTTTTATTATTTTACCTTCTTTAATTCACTATGTGCTTCATTTACAATTTCCATTGGTAATCGATTTAACTCGCTATTTCCAATTTCCTTTGAACCTTCCCAATGAAGATGAATTAAAAATTCAATATTACCGTCTCCACCAGTTATAGGAGAAAAAGTTAAAGCTTTTATATCATATCCTTGGCGAAGCGCAAAATCAATCATCATTTCGATAACTTGTTCATGCACCTTTGGATCACGTACAATACCCTTTTTACCAACTTGCTCTCTACCAGCTTCAAATTGCGGTTTAATTAACGCTACAACATCGCTTGAAGGTACTAATAATGTTTTTAAGACTGGTAAAATCAAACGTAACGAAATAAAGGAAACGTCAATCGAAGCAAATTGAGGTAACCCTTCAATTAAATCTTCTGGTTTAACATAACGAAAATTTGTTCGTTCCATTACAATAACACGTTCATCTTGCCTTAATTTCCAAGCAAGTTGATTGTATCCAACATCAAGTGCATATGATTTTTTTGCTCCATTTTGGAGTGCACAATCCGTAAATCCACCTGTCGAAGATCCAATATCAATCATAATTTTATCTTTAACTGATAGATCAAATGTGTTTATAGCTTTTTCTAATTTGTACCCTCCACGGCTCACATAAGGCATAACGTCACCTTTAATTTGTATAGGGAGTTCGATATCTATTTTTTCTCCAGGCTTATCTAATCTTTGTTCGTTGGTATAGACAAGTCCTGCCATAATTGCTCGTTTAGCTTTTTCACGTGTTTCGATTAAACCACGATCTACTAAAAGTACGTCTACTCGTTCCTTTTTTGCCATTTAATTGTCATCCTCTTATTTATTACAAACCATTTCACGGATTTTCTTAACCGATTCATCTTTTGTTAAATGAATTTCATCAAGTAATTTATCAACATCACCATGTTCAACGAATAAATCCGGTATACCTATACGTTCTACGCGGACGTTTTGAAAATTATTTGAACTTGCAAATTCTAAAACAGCACTTCCAAAACCACCTTGTAATACTGCTTCTTCAATCGTTAAAATCGGTTTTCCGTCCTTAAAGATATCATTTAACATTGCAGTATCCATTGGTTTAATAAATCTTGCGTTTACTACTTTAACCGTAATATTTTCCTTCTCTAACTCATCCGCTGCATCTAATGCCATTTTAATTGTTGTACCAAAAGTTAAGATAACTGCATCAGAGCCTTCTCTTAATACTTCCCATGATCCAATCGGAATTTCTTTTAATTGCTCATCCATTGGTACGCCTATACCATTTCCCCTAGGGAAACGCAGCGCAATTGGACCATCTTCGTATTGAATTGCAGTGTTTACCATATGTTGGCCTTCATTCTCATCTTTAGGCATCATTAAAACTAAGTTTGGTATATGTCGTAGGAAGGAAATATCAAACACACCTTGATGAGTTTCACCGTCAGCACCTACTAATCCTGCACGATCGATTCCAATGAATACATTTAAATTTTGTCTACAAATATCATGTAATACTTGGTCATATGCTCTTTGAAGGAATGTCGAATAAATTGCTAAAAACGGCTTCATTCCTTGCGTTGCTAAACCTGCTGCTACTGTTGCTGCATGTTGTTCTGCGATACCGACATCAAAAATTCGGTCAGGCAATTGAGCTTGGAAATTTTCCAATTTTGAACCGACTGGCATTGCAGGAGTAATCGCAACGATTCGCTCATCTTTTAAAGCTAATTTTAATACAGTATCACTAACAAGTTTACTCCATGCTGGTGGTGCTTTATCCGGCTTAATTAACTTCCCAGATTCTACTTTATAAGGACCTGTACCATGCCAAGTTCCAATATCATCACTTTCTGCTGGCTTATATCCTTTTCCTTTTTTCGTTAGTACATGTACTAATACCGGGCCTTTAGTTTTTTTAGCATATTCAAGAGATTCAAATAAGTCTTCAAAATTATGACCATCAACTGGTCCAAAATAAGTGAATCCCATTTCCTCAAAAAACATTCCTTGTGTAACTAAGTATTTAAGGCTATCTTTTAATTTTTTTGATGTACTTGATAGTTTGTCCCCGATTCCAGGAATTTTTTTGATTACACCCTCAAGTTCACCTTTAGCCCAACGGTATTTCCCAGTTGTTCTCAGTCTTCCTAAAATGCTATGTAAAGCACCTACGTTCGGAGCTATAGACATTTCATTATCATTTAAAATAACGATGACATCTTTTTGTTCATGTCCAATATGATTCATCGCTTCAAGAGCCATCCCACCAGTTAATGCACCATCGCCGATAATTGGAATAATGTATTCACCAGTTTTTTTAATATCTCTAGCAATAGCCATCCCCATTGCGGCAGATAGTGAAGTCGAGCTGTGCCCAGTTTCCCATACATCATGCTCACTTTCATTTCGCTTAGGAAAGCCACATAATCCCTTAAATTGTCTTAGTGTTGTAAATTCTTTTGCACGACCAGTTAATATTTTATGAACATACGATTGATGTCCTACATCCCATAAAAATTTGTCTTTAGGCGAATCAAAGACTTTATGTAATGCAATCGTTAATTCAACAACTCCTAAATTTGGCGCAATATGACCACCTGTCTCAGAAAGCTGTTGAATAAGAAATTTACGAATTTCTTCACTTAATACTTCTAATTCACCGTTCGTTTTATTTTTTAAAAAGCTCGGATTTTCAATTGTCGTAAGATCCATCTTGGATCACTCACCTTCCTAGATGTTAAATCTATATAAATAATTCATTATTATGTAATTTTATCTATAAAATGATTTTACCATACTTGTAGTTAAACGCTAGTTTCTTAAATGACTAACTCTTAACACCATGTATCATAATACCATTTTTATTAAAATCTGTTTAATGTTTTTTATTTTTATAGAACAAAATTATAAATATTTTTTCGCAAAATGAAAAGAAAGCCGCTAGCACAAATGTGTTAACGGCCTACATTTCTGTATATTTTATTAACAACATTAACGGTTTTGAACTACTCATGACTAAAATCACGAGATTCTTGGGAACAAAGCATACTTGCTAGCATATTTCTTTACTAGCAGCGGTTTCTTTTATTTACCAAGCTATCCCCGTAATCCCTACGGTTAAGTTTTCCTAACACTAGGAAAAACAAACTCAGCTTGATTTTATACTGAGGGTATTACGGTTGTTCTCTTTGCGACTTTCGAGAGGTAGTTACATTATACATAAATAAATAAATCTATTCAAATGGACATGGGATTAATTACAAAATCAAAGTTTAAAAGCTGCGATTTTCAACAAAATCACAAATTGAGATTAAGTAGTCATCTTTAATCCCACATGCTCGAACATGTTGTTTAGCTTCTGTAATAAATGTATGAAGCCTTTCTTTAGCACCCTCGACCGAATATAACTTAACATAAGTAGTTTTATCATTTTCTATATCACTACCAACTGGCTTACCAAGTACTTCTTCATCACCTATTACGTCTAAAATATCATCTTGTATTTGAAATGCGATACCGAGTTTATAAGCAAATTGTGTTAGGTGAGATAATTGTTCCACTGTTGCTTTTGAAATAATTGCACCTGCAATAACTGGATACATTAGCATTTTACCTGTTTTTCTTTCATGGATATATTGCAATTCTTCTCCACTAAGCTCTTTACTTTCACCTTCCATATCTGCTACTTGACCGGCAACCATACCTTCAGGACCAGCAGCAATCGCTAATTCACTAATTAATTGTATTTTCACTTGATCAGACACATGAAAATCATTCATTTCCGTAATTAATTTAAATGCGTATGTCAATAAACCATCACCTGCTAATACCGCAAGATCTTCGCCAAATACTTTATGATTTGTCGGTTTTCCTCTTCGAAAATCATCATCATCCATACATGGTAAATCATCATGAATTAAAGAATAAGTATGAATCATTTCTAAAGCACATGCAGGTTTTATCCCTATTAATGGGTCATTACCAAATGCATCTAGAGTTGCGAAAAGTAAAAGAGGTCTAATTCTTTTCCCACCACCTTGTAATGAATAGGACATAGATTCTTTTAATTTTTCTGGTGCTTTTAATTTTTCAACCGATTTAATCATTTCATCATTTACTATTCTACTGGAATACTCCATAAAATCTTTGAAAGTGTTCATTTTATTCCTCCTCAACAGTAAAAGGAGTTTGTTCACCCTGTTCATTTAATATAGAAGTCATTTGTTTTTCAACTTTAGTAAGCTTCTCTTGACAAATTTGAGAGAGTTTTATACCTTCTTGAAAGTATTCGATCGCTTTTTCAAGTGGTACGTCACCTTGCTCTAATTTTTGTACGATCATTTCAATTTCTTTTATTGCTTCTTCAAAAGAACGCTCATTTTGTGACAATTGATTCACTCTCCTTTTACTTCAAGTACTTCACAATTTAATTTCCCATCGGTCATTTGTAATTGGAACCGGTCTCCACTTTTTGCTTGTTTAACCGATTTCATTAATTCGTTATCATTTTTATATGCTAATGAATAACCTCTGGCCATAACTTTTAATGGGCTAAGTGCATCTAGTGTATGTACTGCTCTTTCCATTTCAAATTTCTTTTGGGTAATTAAACGATTAAATTCTTTTTGTAAAGCCATATGTAATTGCTGGTGCTTTTGCTTTTCAAGCTGAACTCTATTACTTGGATGATGAATAAGTAGCGATGAATTTAGTTCTTTATGCTTGTTTATTTTAGACTTAACAATTTCATTTATTGATGTATGTAAACGTTCATTAATCCGGTCAAATTGCTCTTGTTTTGGATGGAATAGAGAATTTGGATACCTAAAAACATAAGCATCTTGAACAGCCTTTAATTGCGCTTGTTTTCGTTCAATAATCGTATCCATCGCTTTATTAAGTCTTGCTTTTCGAACTGTAAATTGCTCAAGTATTTCTCTTTGGCTTAATGAAACTAATTCTGCTGCAGCTGTTGGTGTAGGCGCCCTTAGATCAGCGACATAATCAGCAATTGTCGTATCCGTCTCATGACCCACTGCGGAAATGATTGGGATTTTTGATTCAAAGATTGCTCTCGCTACTATTTCTTCGTTAAAGGCCCAGAGTTCCTCAATAGATCCTCCGCCCCGTCCGACTATTAACACATCTATTTCTTTCATTTTACCTGCTGTTTCAATTGATTTCACAATCGACGCTTTCGCCCCATCACCTTGTACAAGAGTCGGAATGACAACTATTTTCCCAATAGGGTATCTTCGTTGAATCGTTGTAATTATATCGCGAACTGCCGCACCAGTTGGTGAAGTAACAACCCCGATTACACTAGGAAAAGAAGGAATCTTTTTCTTAAATTTCTGATCAAAGAGTCCTTCTTCTAATAGTTTTTTCTTCAATTGTTCATAAGCTACAAAGAGACCGCCAACCCCATCAGGTTGCATGTCTCTTATGTAGATTTGATAGCTACCAGATCCTGGGTATACATTTATTTCACCTTGTACAATAACCTGCATACCATCAGTTGGTTGAAATGCGATATTTGCGTTATAGGATTGAAACATGACCGCTGCAATTCTAGCACCATCATCTTTTAACGTAAAATAATAATGACCGCTAGATGAATGACGTTTAAAATTTGAGATTTCTCCACGGAGCAGTATATTTTGCAAATTACGATCCGCTTGAAATTTTGCTTTTAAATATTTAGTTAATGCGGTAACAGTAACTGGTAGCTTTTCCGTCATGCATAGCCCTTCTTTCATTCTTACAAAGCAATTAGATTAAAGTTTATTACTCAAATTTAATTTATGATCAATTTGAGATGCTGCTTTTAACGTATTATGAAGTAGCATTGTAATTGTCATTGGACCTACTCCACCTGGTACAGGAGTAATATAACCAGCAACATTTTTTACATCTTCAAAATTTACGTCTCCGCATAATTTGCCATTTTCATCTCTATTCATGCCGACGTCAATAACAATTGCTCCCTCTTTAACATAATCAGCTGTAATTAATTTTGCTACACCAATAGCAACAATTAAAATATCAGCCTGCTTTGTAATATCTTTTAGATTAGTTGTACGTGAATGTGTATAAGTAACCGTTGCATTTTCGTTTAAGAATAGTTGTCCAACTGGTTTCCCTACAATATTACTACGCCCAATAACAACGACATGTTTTCCACTAATCGGAATATTTGTATTTTCTATTAATTTTAATATACCAAAAGGAGTACAAGGTAGTAATGAATCTTGATTCGTCATCATTCTTCCAATATTAATTGGATGAAATCCATCAACATCTTTTAATGGAGAAATTGTTTCAATTACTTTCTTTTCTGAGATATGAGCAGGTAATGGCAATTGAACTAAAATACCATGAATTGACTGATCATCGTTTAATTTGTTTACAACGGATAATAACTCATCTTCAGTAACCGTTTCAGGTAATTCAATTACTTCAGAATACATTCCTAATTCATTACATGCTTTATGCTTCGAATTCACATATGTTCTTGAAGCAGAATTATTTCCAACTAAAACAACTGCTAAACCTGGTGTAACACCTTGATTTTTTAAATCTGAAACACCATTCTTTAATTCCTCACGAATTGATACTGAAACTTCTTTACCATTAATTAATGTTGCTACCATTTTAGTTTCCCCCTATGCATATAAACAATCTATCTATTTAGAATTTTGATAATACCGCATTGATAAATTTACTAGAATCATCATCACCGTAAACTTTAGCAATTTCAATCGCTTCATTGATTGTTACACTTTTCGGAACATCCTCTAAGTAAGTAATTTCTACAAGAGCGATTCTAAGGATATTGCGATCAACGTTGCCTAAACGATCAATCGTCCAGCTTTCGATATTTGAAGCTAATTGTTCGTCAATCACTTCTTTATGAGTAACAAAATTGGTTACAATTGCCTCTAAAAATGCATCTTGTTTTTCTTCAGCTTCTTCTAATACATGCTCTAATGCATCTGAAGCATTCGCTTCACTTAAATCCATTTGGAATAATGTTTGTAATGCAAGTTCCCTTGCTTTTCTACGTTTCATCAAAATAATAAACTCCTTTAAGCTAAATTCATCATTCGTTGCATAGGTAATAACGAATTCTAATTTTGTATAGTAACACGTTATTTTACCATTTTTTTTAATAAGTTCCAACGACTGTCTGTATTAACTCTAATTTTTATTATTATTAACGTTTCTAAGCAAACTCAATACTTTAAACTGTTTTCTACATTTTAACTTAAAATCTAATAAAATAACAGAATAATGTTTGTGTTTTTATAAAAAAAATTCCTTTTTCTTACTTTAAAATAATATTTATATACCAAAACACGAACATTCTAATAGATAGTTTAAGAAAATGCGGGATTAAAGGGGGTGCAAAAGATTTTTAAGAAATAAAAAAACTTTCCAACTAATACCAAATTTTATTATCTTTCCTGTCCTTCCTGACCCCCAAGCCATTCATGTTCCAGTATGCTGTATAAATAAGTGTCTCTCCAGCCGTCTCTTAATAATAGATCTTCACGCATTTTACCTTCTAAATTTAATCCGCATTTTTCAAGTACTTTTGCTGATGCAATATTTCTAACATCACATGTCGCAAATATTCGATGAAGTTTAAAATTTTTAAATCCAAATGAAATTACTTCTTTAGTAGCTTCACTAGCAAATCCCATACCCCAATAGTTCGGATGAATTATATACCCTATTTCACCTATTTGATTAACATCATCCCTAATATTAAACTCGATTGATCCTATTAATTCATCGGTTTTCTTTTCTATTATTGCAAATGCAAATCTAGTCCTATTTATTTGTTTCATATCTTCTAGTATTTTTCGAATGAATTCCTTAGTCTCACTCTCTGTATTCGGTCCCCATGGCTGAAATTGACATACAACTAATTGTGATGCATATTTATGTACTTGCTGCCAATCGCTTTCAACAAATTCACGTAAGTTTGCTCTATTTGTGCTCAAATTTAAGATCATATTGTCACCTATTTCTATTTCATTTATAAATAAATTTTAACATATTTCAAAATATTTAATCCGTTATATTAGAACTGGACGAAGGATACACCAAAATGAAAAACTGCATAAAACTTTAAAGACTGTCCTTATTTCTGATCTAGCAAAACAAAAAAAGAGCCTCTATTAAATAGAGACTCTTTTTATAATATTAAAGTTCAATTGGAGCTTCTTGCTCAGGTTTCGTATCGAATTGAACTCCTACTACGTGAACATTTACTTCAGATAATTCAAGACCTGTCATCGTTAATAATGCTTGACGAATATTGTCTTGTACATTACCTGCTACAGTTGGGATTGACTTACCAAATTTAACTAGAATGTATACATCGATTGTAATTCGATCTTCTGATAAATCAACTCGGACACCTTTACCGTGATATTTCTTACCGATAATTTCAGAAATACCAGATGCTAGGTTTCCACGCATGCTTGAAACACCTTCAACTTCAGCAGCTGCAATACCAGCAATTACTTCGATTACTTCAGGTGCGATTTCTACTCGACCTAATGTCGCAGTACCCATTTCTAAAATTTGATTTTCGTTCATACAGATCCCTCCACTTTATCCTTTAACAAGCGCATGCTCCTCAAGGAATTTAGTATTATACTTCCCTTTTACGAAGATTTCATTTTGCAATAAATTTAAATGGAATGGAATTGTTGTGTAAATTCCTTCTACCACAAATTCTTCAAGTGCTCTTATCATTATAGCAATTGCTTCTTCTCTTGTCTTGCCATGCACGATAACTTTCGCAATCATTGAATCATAATATGGCGGAATTGTGTACCCGCTATATACAGCAGAATCAACACGAACATTCGGACCACCTGGTGGTAAATACGAATTGATTTTACCAGGAGACGGCATAAAGTTCTTATCTGGATTTTCAGCATTAATACGACACTCAATTGACCATCCTTTTAAAGATACGTCTGATTGAGTTATTTTTAATGGATGACCTTTAGCAATTAATAATTGTTGCTTAATAAGATCAATACCAGAAATATATTCAGTTACAGGATGCTCAACTTGAATACGTGTGTTCATTTCCATAAAGAAGAAGTTTTTAGTATGTGGTTCATAAATAAACTCAACTGTACCTGCACCCCAGTAATTTACTGCTTCAGCTGCACGAACAGCTGCTAGACCCATTTTTTGACGAGTTTCTTCGTCTAAAACAGGAGATGGCGCTTCTTCTACTAATTTTTGAAGACGACGCTGAATTGTGCAATCACGTTCTCCAAGATGTATCGTATTACCATGTTCATCTGCTAAAACTTGAATTTCAACATGTCTAAAATCAGTTATATATCTTTCAAGATATACACCCGGATTACCGAAAGCTGTTTGAGCTTCTTGTTGAGTAATTTGTATACCTTTTTCAAGTTCGGTTTCATCTTTTGCTACACGGATACCTTTACCACCGCCACCTGCTGTAGCTTTGATAATAACTGGATAGCCGATTTCTGCAGCAATCTTTTTACCATCTTCTATACTTTGAATAATACCTTGTGAACCAGGTACTACTGGTACCCCTGCTTCTTTCATTGTTTCACGAGCAACGTCTTTTGTACCCATTTTAGAAATGGAATCAGCCGTTGGTCCAATGAATTTCACATTGCACTCTGTACATAATTCTGCAAAACTAGCATTTTCTGATAAGAAACCATAACCAGGATGGATTCCGTCACAACCAGTTAATTTTGCAATACTAATGATATTAGTCATATTTAAATAACTATCTTTTGATAATTTAGGACCTACACAATAAGCTTCATCAGCCATTTGAACATGTAATGCTTCTTTATCTCCTTCAGAGTAAATAGCAACTGTTTCAATATTTAGTTCTTTACATGCTCGAATAATACGAATGGCGATTTCTCCTCGATTCGCTATTAAAACCTTTTTCATTTCTTCACCTTCTCTAGTAAAGTACTGTTAATTTTGTAGATATTAGGCCTTTACCAAGAATAATGGTTGACCGTATTCTACTAATTGACCATTTTTAGCAAGTACTTCAACGATTTCGCCTTCAATTTCAGCTTCAATTTCATTAAATAGCTTCATTGCTTCAACGATACAAACGATTGAATCATTTTTAATACGATCGCCGATTGATACGTATTCTTTTGCATCAGGAGATGGAGATGCGTAGAATGTACCTACCATCGGTGATGTAATCTTATGTAAGTTACTTGTATCTTCTTTTTCCACTACAGGTGCAGCAGCTTCTGCAGCAACTGGTCTTTCTAAAGTTGCAACTGGAGCAGATGTAACTACAGGAGCTACCTCTTGGTGTAAAACAGGAGCAGATGTAACTACAGTTGTTTGTCCACCTTTTTTAATTTTAACGATAGCACCATTATCCTCAAATTCGAATTCATTTATTGTTGATTGATCGATTAACTTAATTAATTCTCTAATTTCATGAATTTTCATTCTGTTCACCCCTTAAGACATATAGTCTAATCTTATAACCTAATACTAAACTTTTCAACAAATTATTTTAACCAAAGTAATTCCTAATTATTTTTAGCTATTTTACAAGGAATATTTATATTTTATTCCTTACCAAAAATAATTCAATATAAACTATTATAACAGGGAAAACCAAAGACGTAAAAGTGTATAGGAATTAGGAATAATCCTAAAATTCATATAAATTATTTATAAGGTTATTAAAAAAAATGAAGAGCAATTTGTTAACCCTACTGACAACAGGAGATCTAAACAATGGACAGCCTTTTATTTTGGCTATTACATACACAATGTTCTTCTAAATTGGTACTTAGTCGATTTTCATTCCAGGTTGAAAATCACCATTACGCTGGCTTCATTTATTGAGGAAAATTGATCAAATTGACAATTGCCTTTTACAACAAAATGATAGCCAGTAGAATGACTTCTACTGGCTTTGTCCATAAAATTATTTAACTTGGAATTTTACAACTACTAATTTTTCACCTAAGACACTTCTTGTCATTTGAATGATGTCATTCGCTGCTTTTCGGCTTGGTTTTGCAGATGTTACATCTACTTTTACTTCATCTTTGTCAGAACGAACTAGTGCATCTTTATAACCAGCTTCTTTAATCATCGTTTCTACATCTGATTCTAATGCAGTTAATTTTTGAAGTTCGTTCATATTAGTGAATGCATCACTCTTCTCTTGTGCTGATGCAGTTGCTGAGTCAACAGTAGCTTTATATTCATCAATTAATTGACTTCTTTCATCTTCTTGTTCCATACGTTGTTTTAAGAATACTTCACTAGTAGAATTTTCTTGAGAAGCAGTTTCTTTATCGTTTTGTTTAGAAGTATCTGAGTTTTGTTTAGAAGTATCTGTTTTAGAATCTGTTTTCTTAGTATCTTTAGGCGTTGAGTCTAGTGAATCTGTATTTGTGCTATTATTCATGTTCATAAAACTTGTTGTTTTTAAATTATCAGGTGTCGTAACATAATAAACTGATAATACAACTACTAAACTTAACATTGTTAATAACCAAATTGTTTGTTTTTTCATTTAACTTTTACCTTCTTCCTCTTATTTTTTGGGTTGTACAGAGACACGATAGCTTGGTACATCAAGTAATCGTGTAACAGCTTCTCTAATCATTTGTTTAATTTCTAGGTTTTGTGCACCTTTGGCTACAATAAGTACTCCTCTAATCCTTGGCATTTCAGTCTCGACTATTACTGGTTCTTGTTTATCTCCGTTATCAATAATGACAACTTGCTCTTCTTGTGATTGATCATCAATATTTCGTGTTCCACCTTGTTTATCTGTTTCATCAGTTTCTTGAGTTCGATTTGTTTTATTTGTTTGATAGACTTTCTTTTCACTACCTTCAAGATTTACTTCTACTTTTACATTACTTACACCAGCCATATTATTTAATGTGTCTGTAAGTTGCTGCTCGTATTTTTTTTCAATTTCTTCTATCTTGTTCGATGAGGATTTTCCACCACCACTTCCAAGAGTCTCAACAGCTTGTTCATTATTTTTTGGTGTTCCACTCGTTTCTGTGGAAATAGGTGAAAGCATTGAATTCGTTTTTTGATTTGTATTAGTAAATAGACTGCTTGCAATCATCCAACAAATCCCGAGTCCCAGTAGAGCTAGTACATATTTTCTCGTCAGTTTAAATGGACTTTTTTCTTTGTCAGAAGAGGTTTTGTCATCGCCATTTCCTTTTAGAAAGTCTGCTAATTTTATTGGTGGAATCTTTTTCTTCATTTATCATTACTCCCCTCCTTCCATTTTGACTTCGATTTGCTTGTCCTTAAGCTCCCATTTATTTGCTAAAAAAGTTTGTAACTCTTGTTGTTTAATTTTTTCATCGTCTGTCTGAACAGGCTGATCGGTATTAATTGATACTTCTTGAACAGGTTCTACATTGCTTGTCTCATCTTTTTTAGGGCCAACGTAAACGATTACTTTAGAAAGATCCTGAGCTGTTTTGACTGTATTAACTCCATCTTTTACTTGTAAATCCACATTTGTTATGACCTGTTCAAATTCTTTTGTAAAGTTTTTTTCAACGTCCTTTTTCATTTGGACAGCCATTTGTTTTAATATATATGCACGTTCTGCTTCTTGTATTTCATTTTTCTTATTATTTATTTCATTTTTTATTTCACCATTTGCTTCATACGTTTTAGACTGGTACCCAGCTAGCACTTCTTTTATATTTACTCTGAATAATTGAAAAATTGGTTGGAGCATCATGACAATTAATAATAGACTGGCTACAAATCGTACATATTTTGCTAAGCCGGTATTTGGAATTAACATCATAATGACGGTTGCAACTAATATATAGACGATAATATTTGAAACCCAGTGTATAAAGAATTCCATTTTTTCACCTACCTAAACATGACGACAATGTTTCCTGCCGCTATTATTAAAGTCATACTTAAGAAAAACATTAATGAAACAATTGATAAACAAACAAATAAATAAGTTACACTTTTTCCGATCGTATCAATTGTGCTAATGATATTTTTACTTCCAACTGGTTGTAAAATCGCCGCTGAGAATTTATAAATTAAAGCTAAAACCAATATTTTAATAGCTGGGAATACAACGATTGCTAGTAAAGTAACTAAACCTACTATCCCAACCGTATTTTTTAATAATAAAGACGCACTAATAACTGTATCAGTAACGTCCGCAAAAACTTTACCAACAACCGGAACAAAATTACTTGTTACAAATTTAGCTGTTTTTACTGCTACCCCATCCGAAACTGCGGTCGTCAAACCTTGTACACTTAATACCCCTAAAAAAATAGTTAAAAAGATTCCTAGTACACCTACAGCAACATTTCTTATTAAAGAAGCTAGTTTTGTCACCTTTAATTCATCATTAATAATACTTACAATACTTAAAATTGTAGATACAAGAATTAAAGGTAGTACAAAATACGTCACTAGTAATCCACTTGTATGCATTAAAAAAATTAAGATTGGATGGAAAACACCAACAGATATGACACCACCTGATGTCGCAATTAAAGCTAGTAAAATAGGTATTAGTGCTCGTAAAAAATCAATCATGACTGTAATTGCATCTTGGGTGGCCTGCGTGGCAACATAGAAACTATTTAATGCAAAAACTACTAATACTAGAAAGACCACATTATCAGCAATCTTACTGACCGTACTCTTCTCAAATGCATTTTGTAATGATTGGAGTAAAGAGCTAAAAATAACTAACATAATTAAGATCCCTAATATTTTCCCATTACTTAATAACTCAAAAAATATATATTTAGCAAATGCAATAAACCATTCTTGCAATGAAAATTTCTTTTCTCCCTTTATAAATTCGATAAAGTCCCCTTTTTGACTTTCTGGTAAAAAACCACCATATTGATGAACAACTTCATCCCAATATTGTTGAACTTCATCGATTCCTAACTTTTGTATTTGTTCATTTACTATTTCTGCAGGTGGAGGAGCAGCTTGTACAATTCTTGGTATTAAAAAAAAGAGAGTAAAGAAAAGAAGAAAAACTTTCATCCTTTTTGACATAATGTCCTCCTTTCCTTACATCTAAGAAATTTTTGGTAAAAAACTTAAAATTGTTTCAATTAGAGCTGTTAAAATCGGTACTGCAAGAACCAAAATGAGTACTTTGCCCCCTAGTTCAATCTTGGAAGCAATTGCCCCTTGGCCGGCATCTTTCGTAATTTGAACTCCAAATTCAGCTATGTATGCGATCCCAATTATTTTTAATAAAGTTTCAACATACACATTTTTAATGCTCGCTTGATTTGCTAGTTTTTGAATTTGATCTAATAAGAATTGCACCTTATCTAATAAAAATAAAAACAAAACACAGCTTATAAAAACAGTTATTGCTAAAGTAAAATTATTCATTTTAAATTGATTTAATAGAAGAATAACAAATGTAGCGGCTAACCCAATGCCAACAATTTGGATGATTTCCAAAGACTCTCACCCCTAATCTAATGAAATAGAAATACATCCCTAACTTTATTAAAAAGATCACCAGCTTTAGTGATAACTTGAAGAAATACGATAATGAATGCAGTAATAATCGTCCATGTAGCAAACTCTTCCTGTCCGGCTTTTTTTAAGACCGCATGGATAATTGCAGCAATTACTCCAATCCCAGCTATTTGAAACATCAGTGCATAATTTGTAATCAATTTAAATTCCTCCTACAAGAGTAATATAACGATTAATATTCCACTTAAAACGCCTAGCATTTTAGACATTCGTTCATAACTGCCCTGCGAATCGATTGCTTCTTGCTCTTCTCTTTCCAAATGTTTTAATGCTAAAATGATTTGTTTTTGTTGTGAATATTTATCATGCATACCAATTGTCTCACCAAATTGTAATAACACTTGTATGTCAGACTCTTTAATCGAGACAGTTTTAGCATATTTCATTAATGAATTTTCCCAGGCTTCTTTCGCTGAAAATGCACTCGTTTCAAGTTGAACTGCAAAATCCTTTAGACAACTATTAATCGGTCCTTTCAATTGACTCGAAATTCTTCTAAACGCTTCTTGAAGTGGCAATTGACTATACATTACCTCTGCCTCAAGAGATTGAAGAGCCAACTTCCAGCCCCTTAATTCTTTTGTTCGTTCTGATAATCTACCTGCAAAATAAAATCCAAGCCAGCTTGTTGAAAAAATGATAATAAGTGCTCCAATCCACCTCATCTAAAGCACCGCCCTCGGATGAAATAAACTAGTAAAATCCTTATTTTTAATATCCGTTACAGTACCAGGTGACGGAAAATTTGAAATTTCAATAAATCGTTCAAATGTCCCATTTTGAAACAAAGGCAAAAGTGAAGGGCGTTTTCTTATTTCCTCTAGTGAATAGCCATGGACGGTCACTATTAATTGAACACCGGCAAAGATCGCTTCTAAAATTGCATCGACATCTTCCTTTTTTCCAATTTCGTCTACAAGAATGACATGAGGACTCATCGACCTTACAAGCATCATCATTCCTTCAGCCTTTGGGCACGCATCTAATACATCGATTCTTTCACCAAAAGTATATTGAGGAACCCCTTTAACTGAACCTGCTATCTCAGATCGTTCGTCAACAATGCCAACTTTCCCAGGCCTTATTCCCCTGATGGCATCACCTTGACTCACCACTCTAGCAAAATCCCTAAGTAATGTTGTTTTCCCTGCTTGTGGCGGGCCAATCAGCATAGTGTTTTTCCATCTTCCTTCATAAACATACTTTACAAATGGACTAGCTATTCCTACTTTTTCTTTTGCAATACGAAAATTATAAGAACTAATATCTCGAATCATTTTAACCATTCCGTTTTCGGTTACAACGCGACCAGCTAACCCGACTCGATGCCCACCTTTAATTGTGATATAGCCTTTTTTCAATTCTTCCTCAATCGTATAAATTGAAAATTGACTTAACTTCCCAAGAATCTGGCCGCCTTCTTCTTCTGTTAGTATATAAGGAATAAAATTTGACTGATTATTAGAAATCACTTCAACTGGACGCCCGATTCTTAACCTTAATTCCTCGACTTGATGTAAGTCTCCATATGAACGCTGTAACTTTTCTTTTATTAATGTAGGCAATACGTTGAAAACCTCTTCCATAAAAGGTCACATCCTATCATTTAAAAACTGCCAACAATATTAAAAACACACCACAAACTACTAAAACTAATCGAATAGGATCCAATTTAGATGCAACCCCTATAATTCCAATAGCCATTGTTGAAATGAGGATAATAGGTCCGACAGTTGCCAAAACACTATTTACCGCCAATGCTTTCTTAATGTCGTTTAAATACAAAATTGTAAAAGCAGCAATCAATTCTACACTTCCACCAAAAACTCTGAGCATTCCCATACTTAGAACTGCTCGATCCATTGAATCAATCCAATCCTTCATAGCTACACACCTTTTTTCATTCTTTTTTATTACTAATATGCTGAACATGTCCATTTCAGAAGACAAACATTAATTCGAATGCACAAAAAAGAGAGAAGTCGTATGACTTCTCTCTTTAGACTTGCTTATGAATGGTGGTTGATATGTATCTGAAAAATTAAATATGAAAATAACTAACTCATAACAAGTCCATGAGTTAGTTAAAAAGCAGGATCCTGAAAATTACTTACTCATACAGGGGTCATGAGGTACTATTAAAGCTAGATAATTTGGTTTTATGATTAATTTATCAATTAGAATAAGTTGATTGGAATGAATCTTGATCGACTCTTATGGGAGATGCCGGAAGCCTGAGCCCCCGCTGGAACGAGGAGGCTCAGGTTCGGCCCCATGGAAAGCGAGCATCCTGTAATGGAAATCACTATGACAATACTTACTTTAAAACAAAATACATTCTTCGTTGTTTTAATATAAAATTCTAAAAAACAAATTAAAATATAATATAAACGAAAAAGATTATTACCATAATAACTTGCAATACCGCTTTTGCTAATGAGCTACTAATAAAGGAGACAACTGTCGCCCATGCAGATTTTATCGACTCATTCGTATTCTTCCCTTGTAATTTCTCAGCTATAAAAACAGAAATGAATGGGACAATAATTAAGCCAAAGGGAGGAAAAACAAACGAACCAACGATTACAGCCAAACAACCTACTCTTTCACCAGTTTTTGTACTGCCGTATTTTTTAAGAAAATATTTATTAGCTAGAATATCCGCTAGAAATATAACAGCTGTAAAAATCAGCATAATAATCCAAAACGATATGTTTAAATTAGTTTTATTTATACCAAAGTAATAAATTAAAAAGCCTACCCATAATACTGGTACACCTGGAATTATTGGTTTGATTAACGCAATAAACGCCAATGCAAAACAAATGATAATCAATGTCCAAAGAACAATTGATGTAACCATTTAATCACCCTTACTTATTTAAATTTGTTAATAAGAAAAAAGAGACACTCTTAAATAAGTGCCTCCATTTTTACATTTAATTAAGCTTTTGAACGTGAAACGTAGCTAGCTTCAGTTGTGTTAATAATCAATACTTCGCCTTCATTAATGAAGATTGGTACTTGTACAACTAAACCAGTTTCCATCGTAGCTGGTTTTGTAACGTTAGAAGCAGTATCACCTTTAATACCTGGTTCAGTTTCAACTACTTTTAGATCAACTGTGTTTGGTAATTCAACACCTAAAATTTCACTTTCAAAAGTCATGATATAAACTTCCATATTTTCTTTAAGGAATTTTAATTCACGTTCAATATTTGCTTCTGGTAATTCAATTTGCTCATAAGACTCATTGTCCATGAATACATGTTGGTTACCATTAGCATATAAATATTGCATTTTACGGTTTTGAATATGTGCTTTTGCTACTTTTTCACCAGCACGGAATGTTTTTTCTTGTACAGCACCTGTACGAAGGTTACGAAGTTTTGAACGTACGAATGCAGCACCTTTACCCGGTTTAACGTGTTGGAAATCCATTACTTGCCAAAGTCCACCGTCAGTTTCAATTGTTAAACCTGTACGAAAATCATTTACTGAAATCATTAAATATCCTCCTAAAAAATGAAATGGTTCTATAAGTATGTATTGTGTAAAAAAAGAACCATTTCTCTTACCATGAATTTCTTTTACAACTTTATATCATAAAGTAAAATACGCTTTTTGTGTAGTTCTATTTTCTAATCTAATAAAAACTTATAAAATGATTAGATTTTTTGGTGAAGACATTAAGTTTTCGTTACCACCAGTTTTAACGATTAAATCATCTTCTATACGAACTCCACCTAGATTTGGAATATAAATACCTGGTTCACAAGTTACGATCATATTTGGCTCTAATACTGTATCAGAACGGAATGATACGCCCGGTCCCTCATGTACTTCTAGACCAATACCATGGCCAGTTCCATGTCCATAATATTCTCCATAACCTTTTTCAGTAATATAATCACGAGTTAAAGCATCAGCTTCTTTACCTGTAATACCTGCTTTAATCCCATTAACACCACGTAATTGAGCTTCAAGAACGATATCATAAATTTTCTTCAAATCAGAATGAGGCTCACCTACAGAAACTGTTCTAGTCATATCTGATACATAACCTTTATAGTATGCTCCAAAATCTAACGTTACAAAATCACCAGTTTCAATTACTTTTTCTGATGCTACACCGTGAGGAAGAGCAGAACGAGTACCAGAAGCAACGATTGTATCAAATGATGACGAAGTAGCACCTAATTTACGCATAAAAAATTCTAACTCATTCGATACTTCTAATTCAGTAACACCTGGACGGATAAATCCTAAAATATGATCAAATGCAGATTCTGCAATTTTAGCAGCTTCCTTAATGATTGAAATCTCTGCATCTGTTTTAATTAAGCGTAATTTTTCAATTAATCCACTTACAGGAACTAATTCTGCTTTTACCACTTTGCGGTAAGAACCAAATTCTGTAAACGTAACATGATCTTGTTCAAACCCAAGTTTTGCTACGCCAAATTTCTCTGTTAAAGCTGAAACTTCAGCTGGAATTGAACCTTCATGTTTAACAATCTCATAACCTTCACATTGGCTAGTAGCTTGTTCAATATAGCGGAAATCAGTAATGAATAAAGCTTTGTCCTGAGTAATTAAAGCAACACCAGCAGAACCTGTGAAGTTCGTCATGTAACGTCTATTGTATGTACTAGTAACTAATAATGCGTCTAATCCTTTTTCTACTAAAGCTTCACGTAACTTTTTAATTTTTTCCATTGTTTTTCTCTCCCCTACTAATCTTTTTTAACGCACTTAAACCTAAATCATATCCATACACACCTAAACCAACGATTTGCCCTACAGTTACTGCAGCTAAAACTGAAGTATGTCGGAACTCTTCTCTTTTATGTATATTTGAAATGTGTACTTCAATTGTTGGTACGGTAATACTTGCAATTGCATCACGAATTGCATAACTGTAATGAGTAAATGCGCCAGGATTAAACAGAATCCCATCATAGACATTATTTGCCGCATGCAGTTGATCGATTAATTCACCTTCATGATTCGATTGAAAGCAATCAATCGTATCCCCATCTTCATGTGCAAGCGATGTTAAATGATCCTCAATATCCTTTAATGTAGTTGAACCATAGATAGAAACTTCTCTCTGACCGAGCATATTTAGATTAGGTCCATTCAATAATAAAAACTTAGCCATTTTAAAAGTCTCCACCCATCATTTTTTGCATATTTATCCCAAACACTCATATCTTGGAATACCCAAGGTTTATTTTATCATAGGCCAGACTATTTTGAATAGCCACGCAAATATGCCTTTTGCTCTTGAAATGCAAAAGAAACAGAATATGCAATAAAGGTTCCGTATAAAATGAATAAACAGATTGTAGTAACTGTCGTATCAGACGAGTAATCCTTAATTGCTTTTAAATCGAATGCTATTTTACCAAGAAGAATAAATACAATAACCCACAGAAGCAATCCAAAAAATATACCTGGCAGAACTCCGTTAAATTTTCTACCGATAAAATAAAATACAAATGCAATAAGGATTGAAATAATTCCTATACCAACTATAGAAATTAAGTTTTCAACATTACCATTTGCCCATTTTCCAAGTTTGATTCTTTCTAAAACAAAATTTGGACCAATTTGAGTAAAGTCAAAATAACTAAGAACTAACAAAACAGTAGACCAAAATATGCCACCGAAAAACCCAATACTTACAATCTTATTAAAGTTCTTATTCCCTTTTGAATCACCATCGCCACCTTGGACTAGGTATTCATTTTGACTTTGACTCTGATTTTGATCTTGGTTTTGATTGTTTTCTTTACCTTGCACATCCTTTTCTTGTTCTTGATCCTGACCTTGCTTTTTTTCTTGTTCTTTATCTTTTTCCTGCATTTAACATTTCCCTTTCCATACATTGCTAAATATCTCTGAGTATTATGTCCAACAAAGAAATGTTTAATGTGATTCCGGTTTTTTGTTAGAAAATTAAAAATATTATGATTATTATTTAGATTTTCCTACTTCTTACTTGCACCATTATTATGCTTACATTTACAATAGATAGTAATAGATAAAAAACAAGTTTAGGTTGGTGCAACATGAGAGAGAAAAATAAAGCAGTTTATGGGGGTCAAGCAATCGTAGAGGGCGTAATGTTTGGTGGCAAAACACATACAGTCTCTGCTATCCGCAGGACAAATGAAGAAATTCAATATTATGAAGAACCGATACATATAAATCGGACAATGCAAAAATTAAAGAAAATTCCTTTTGTCCGTGGTGTAGTCGCGATTATACAAGCAAGTATTAATGGATCCAAGCATTTAAATTACTCAACTGAAAGATATGGAATTGATCCAAAAGATGATGAGCAAATTGCAATTGAGCGTGAAAAACAAAAAGGTACGCTTGCAACTTATCTAGGACTTTCATTACTAGCCGTTTTATCATTTTTAGTTGGGAAAGTTATTTTTACACTTGTACCGGTACTACTAGCAGCAACACTGAAACCAATATTTGAAACCGATTTTCAACAAGTCGTAATAGAAACTATCTTAAAACTAGGTTTTTTATTAATTTATATTTACTTAGTTTCCTTGACTCCATTTATAAAAAGAGTGTTTATGTATCACGGTGCCGAACATAAAGTGATTAATGCATATGAAAATAATATTCCTTTAACGATTGAAGGAGTCCAATCACAATCTCGACTTCATTATCGTTGTGGAAGTAGCTTTATCCTATTTACTGTAATTGTTGGTATGTTCATATACTTCTTAGTTCCAACAAGCCCACTTTGGCTAAGAATTGTCGATCGACTTTTATTAATTCCAGTCGTTATAGGTGTTTCGTTCGAAGTTCTTCAATTAACAAATAAAGTTCGAAATATTCCTATATTAAGATGGGTAGGTTACCCTGGATTATGGCTTCAATTATTAACAACTAAAGAACCATCTGATGATCAAGTTGAAGTCTCAATCGCTTCATTTAACCGACTTTTAGAAGTGGAAAAAAATAACAAGATTTAATTGACAGAATTTTATAAAAAATATCAACTTATTGGATAAAATGTAATAAACTATAAGAAACAATATTTTTCTAATACATTATTTACACTTCACCATAGGAGGTGCTTAAAGTGAATCAAAAAGTGTACACATCAATATTTTATGGAATAATAGCATTAGCACTTTTTGGCTTAATTTCTCAGTTGATAAACGATCCAGCAAAATTATTACAACGATTTTTGTTTATTGGTTTAATCCTTTTAATTATTTATTTTATTTATAGAGTTTTTTCATCTTCAAACAGTCAAAGAAGCCAACAAGACTCCTATCGTAAGGCTGCAAAACAAACTGTAAAAAAATATAACACTCAAAAATCTAGCTCGTTTAAAAAATCGATTAACAAATCAAAGCCCACTTCAAGAAAAAGTACCTCCACGCCTTTGTTAAAAAAACGATCAAAGGATGCAAGTCACTTAACTGTGATTGAGGGTGAAAAGGGCAAAAAGAAAGACCGTGCTTCCTACTAAGCACGGTCTTTTTAGTTATTTGAATTCGATTGGGCCTCATTCGACTTCTGTATATCTTTTAATGCTTCGATTCGATTTTTATCTTCTTCAAAGAACTGAACTAGTTCTCCAATTCGATCAATCGCTTCCCAACTCATATGATGTTCCATTCCTTCAACATCTTGATAAATTAAGTTTTCATCCACACCAATAATTCTTAAGAATTGCTCTAGTAATACATGGCGATAGACAAGTCTTTTTCCCATCTTTTTACCTTTTTGTGTTAGAATTAATCCTCTATATTTTTCATAAATTAAGTAATCGTCTTTATCTAGTTTTTGCACCATTTTGGTTACTGACGATGGGTGTACAGATAATGCTTCAGCAATATCAGATACACGAGCATACCCTTTATCTTCAATTAAAAGGTAAATTTGTTCAATATAATCTTCCATACTAGGTGTGGGCATGTTCTTCCTCCAATACACTCATTCAAACTTTATTCCGTTACAATAAGCATCAAATAAAATGATACAACACATAAACCAAAAGTGCAATTAACATGAACACATTTAAATGATAATAGATCTTCTTTCTGTATAAGAGTATGATAAAAATAATAAGAGTGTACCTATAAAATAGATACACTTCATTATGTAAAATACTGAATTTCTCCATTAGGAAAATACTTTTTTATATAACCTGAAACGGTCTCTTCAATTGAAGCAGCCTCTTCCTTTTGATAAACATATTTTCCAATTCCATATTTGCCCCATTTATATTTCCTTTTCTCTTCATCCATTTCAAGTTTAGTATTAGGATACCTTTCTAAAATCACCTTTTTGGCAGGCTTAGTAAAACGATGCTGTATAAGTTCAAATGTCATCTTCTCATTTGCCAATTCACCTAATGCATCTTTTAATCGAATAAAAAGCTCCTCATAGCCCTCTTCCCAATCTTCATGCATATAAATAGGTGCAACAATAAAACCAAATGGATATCCTGCATATGCAACTTTTTTCGCGGCTTCTATTCTCTCATCAAATGAGCCAGTTCCAGGTTCGAAGTTTTTGATAACATATCTTGAATTTATACTAAATCGAAATGTTGTTTTTCCATTATGTTTTGCATCAAGTAAATGATCTACATGTGGAAATTTCGTTACAAATCGTAAACGACCGTATTCTGTTTCACCAATAAATTCAATCGTTTTCTTAAGAGAATGTGTTAAATAATCTATGCCAACTATATCAGAAGTACAAGCAGCCTCAAATCGTGTAATCTCAGGTTCGCGTTCCTTTATATATTTTTGGGCTTGCTCAAAAATATCTTCTAAATTTACATATACCCGAATATAAGGTTTGGAACCAAGCGTTGTTTGTAAGTAACAATAATGACAATGCCCCATACAGCCTGTAGCAAGAGGAATTGCATATTCCGCTGAAGGTTTAGATGTTTCAAACTTTAAAGTCTTACGCAACCCAACCACTAAAGTTGACTTAGCAATCCGGTATTTTTCCACATCATTTTCACCAGGTAAATTTCGAATTTGATTATGGGATGTTGTTTCTCTTATTTCTAAACCCATCTGCTCAAATTTCTCCTTTAATTCCTTACCTAACGGATACTCTAAAGCTTGGGGCTCGAAATAAACAAGCTTTGGTAAAAAAGGCTTCATATAATCTACTCCTTCTCCACTTTTTTGTTTAGTATTAACCCCGATAATAATTAAAACAATGGAAAAGGTAGGAAGTTCTCTTGTGATGCTCCTTTATTCATTCGTTGATGCCTAAAATTGAACGGATTGAGGGTATTTTATTGCTTGATCTACAATTTTAAAAATAAATCGGATTGATTTATTTAAAAAGGATTAACTTTTTATGGAATTAGACTTCATTCCGGCGGTTCCATTAAAATTTTGTATCTATAGGGACTTATATTACACTTTAACTTCGCTGGGATACCCTTAGCCGTATTAGTATATCTTTGATTTATTTGCAGTTTTCGTGTTTTTATTTGCAGTTTTAGAAATTTAATTGCACTTTTGCCTTTTTTATTTGCGATTATTGAATTTTAATTGCACATTTACCTTTTTTATTTGCACTTTTAATTTTTTTGCACTCTTCCCCCATTTATTTGCACCCATTTCTCCTTTATTTGCACCCTTACCTCTTTTATTTGAACTTCTACATTTATTTGCACCTCTCAGCTTTTATTTGCACTTCTAATTTATTCGCATCTCTAGCTCTCCCCCAAAAACTCAATACAAAAAAAAGAAAGCCAAAAAGGCTTTCAATAAAAAACTACTTACGTAAATTCCATTCCTCAGTACTATATTTAGTAGCAGCTAAATCCTGTACTTCCTTCTCTTGAGCCTCTGTTAATTCATAAGGCACCAACTCAATATCTAATCCAATTTCGAAGCCTTTTTCAAATGCTTCATACAAGTCAGCCATTGTTTTAGAACTATTACTTTCTGCATTGATCCATGTTGCACGATCTAAGAATCGTTTTTTCATTCTTTCTCTCACTGCGTCAGAAGAGAAAATATATAAGTCATATAACATATCAACATCAATATTTAAAGGAATTGAACCGTGCTGAAGAATTGAGCCCTTTTGTCTCGTTTGAGCACTTCCAGCAATTTTTTTATCATTTACAACAACTTCATACCATGATGGCGCATCAAAGCAAACGGCACTTGCTGGGTTTTTTAATTCATTTTTTTCTTCAGCAGTTTTTGGTACAGAAAATGAAGCATCTAAACCAAGTAGCTTGTACCCTTCTAAAATCCCCATTGAAATCACTCGATATGCTTCTGTAACAGATACAGGCATATTTGGGTAGCTTTCAGGTACAATTACGCTATAAGTTAATTCATCGTGATGAAGTACGCTTCTTCCACCAGTTTGGCGTCTTACGAAATCACCATTGTATTTTTTTAATGCTTCTAAACTTATTTCTTGGTTTTTTTGGAAATATCCGATTGTTACAGTAGGATTTTCCCATTCATAGAAACGCAGTGTTGGAAGAAAACCTTCTTCACTTTGCCACTTGATTAGGCATTCATCAAGAGCCATATTATAGCTACCTGATTTTACTCCGCTATTAATAAAATTCCACTTTGTCTTTGTCATGTTGAAAATCTCCTCATTTTTCGATAAATTTTTACTTTTTTAATGAAAGTTTCTTGCACATTCCTACTAGAGAATTATAATAAGATAAGTAGGTAATTGAAAGGTGTTGAAAAATTTGAGTCAGTTTTTACCAATAATTTTTGTCGTACTAGGTATCATTGTATACTCAACAGTTATGTATTTCTACCAAAAACGTTTAATTAAAACGTTAACTGAGGAAGAATTTCGTGCTGGCTACCGTAAAGCTCAGCTAATTGACTTACGTGATCAAGAAGATTTTAAGAACGGCCATATATTAGGTGCTCGAAATATTCCGTTCGCACAATTAAAAACGCGTTCAAAAGAAATTCGTAAAGATCAGGCAGTATATTTATATGATCAAATGGGCGTTCGTCCTGGACAAGCTGCACGTATTTTACGTAAACAAGGTGTAACAGAACTTTACCAACTTAAGGGCGGATACAAACTTTGGTCTGGTAAAATTAAAAAAGGTTTATAATCCATATTTAATTTAAATGAAAAAAACTACTTCATTTTTGTGAAGTAGTTTTTGCGTTTTATATAGAAGTCATTAAAACCAAGCTCAGGACGAGTTTATTCTTTATGTGTTTTTGGTTTGGCGTATTTCTCGCCTTTTGTATCAACCTTTATAGACTCAATGATTACTGGAGTAACAGGTTTTTCCATTGAATCCACTTCAACTGCGTCTATTTTCTTAACAATATCGATTCCTTCTGTTACTTTACCAAATGAAGCATATTGCCCATCAAGGTCGGGTGTATCGTTTGCCATTATGAAAAATTGACTTCCGGCACTATTGGGATCACCAGTTCGTGCCATAGATAGTACACCTGTTGTATGTTTTAAGTTATTTTTAAAGCCGTTTGATGTAAATTCACCATCAATTGCATATCCTGGGCCACCGCCACCAGTTCCTTCAGGGTCGCCACCTTGAATTACGAAGTCTCTAACAACTCGATGGAATGTTAATCCATTATAAAATCCTTTGTTTGCAAGTGTTATAAAATTATCTACTGTATTTGGTGCAATATTAGGATATAATTCAGCTTTAATGACACCGTAATCCTTTACCTTTATTGTTGCTATTGGTAATTTCCCATGTTTTTTACCATTTGCAGATTTTTCATTATTGTTACCACATGCTGCTAATAAACTGATTGTTAATACAAGACAGCTTATTAAAATTGCCCTAATCGATCTTTTTAACATTTTTCCTTCTCCCCCTCTTTCATTTTTTAGTTTACCAAATTTGACCATGTATTTTCTATAGTTTCGAAAAATTGGGAATTTTTACACAGACCGAGTTAGTTCACATAAATATTAAAAAACTGCTATTCAAATACGAAATGAATAGCAGTATCTTTTAATTCATTTATCCAACTCGTTTAGATGGTTCATCGATTTTATTTTTTGCAAATGGAAACCACCAATTCCATTTTCCAAATAACTGCATTAAGCTTGGAACTAAAACTAAACGAACGATTGTAGCATCCAAGAAAATGGCAATAGCAATCCCGATTCCCATCTGTTTAACAGGTACCATATCTGTAAAAGCAAATGCTCCAGTAATAACAATCATAATGGATGCCGCTGATGTGATAATACGGCTCGTCGATACTAACCCTTCTCTTGTTGAATAAGTATTATCTCCCGATTCATAGTATAGCTCTTGCATTCTCGACATTAAAAATACTTCATAGTCCATACTTAAACCGAAAACTAAACCAAAGACAAACACTGGCAAAATCAACATGATATTAGATTGAGGTAAGCCAAAATTACCACCTTGGAATAACCAAGTAATGATTCCAAACGTTGCACTTAAAGATAATACATTCATTAAGATCGCTTTGATTGGAATGATAATGGACCTAAATGCAATCATTAATATGATAAAAGTACTAACCATAATCACAAGTAAACCATATACAATATTATCTGTAATCTCATCAAATAATTCTTGTTCAAATTTCACTTGACCACCGACAGTATAATTAAGTCCTTCAATTTTCCCATTGTATTTATCTTCAAAATCTCTTACCCATTGCTTCCCTTTTTCTGATTTAGGATCAGAATTCAAGAATACTTGAATATAAGTCTTATTCTTTTTAAAATAGGCATCAATCGCAGGCTGAATTTTTGATGCGTTTGGAGATTTTAAAGCAGGTAATAATTGCTGAGCGTTTAAATTAACTGCATTCAACACACTTTTAACTTCATAAACATTTTTGTCATCTTCAAGCTTTTTCTGTACTTTATCTAATGCGTTTACATTATTTTGCTTTAAAAAGTCAGTATTAGATTCTAGTACAATTGAGACCGTTCCATGTTTTTGAGCTTCCGGAAGAAAAGCTTTTTGATATTTTTCATAATTAATTCTCGACGTTGCATCCTTTGGTAATGCATCAATTGTAGGTATATTAAGGTGCACATCCCTAATTGGAATAACGAAAAGACCTAAAATGATTAATGATGTTAGTGCCATGATGATTGGTCTTTTCATAACGAAATTTGCGAACTTTCTCCAAACTGCTTGTTGCTGGTCTTGGCTTCGATTCGCAATCGATTTTAACGTACCTTTATTAATATTTTTACCAAGAGCAGAAAGTACTGCTGGTAATAGGGTTAATGATAAAAATAAACTAACTAATACAACAACTGCACCACTTATTGCAACACTTCTAAATAAATCAATATTTATGTAGTACAGAGCTGATAATCCAATAAATACACAAATACCAGAAAAAATAATCGCTCTACCTGCAGTTGCAAACGTTACACTAATTGCTTCTTTCACTGATGAATGATTCTGTAATTCAGTTTTATAACGGCTTACGAATAATAATGCAAAATCGATTGATAGTGCTAATCCAATCATCGGTGCAACATTTAAGACAAAGATTGATAAATCAACATGCTTACCTATAAAGAATAAAATTCCAAATGTACTTAAAATACTAATCATACCGATTATAATTGGAATCGCAGATGCAACTAAACTTCCAAAAGCAAAAAATAGGACGATAAACGCAATCGGTACACCAATCATTTCTGCTTTCTTTAAGTCTTCTTGACTAGTTTTATTCATTACATCACTAATGATTGTAAATCCAGTTGTACCTACCTTTACAGTATCATTTGAAAAAGACTCTACTTTTTTTGCAAATTTATTGTTTAGATCAACAAGCTTATCGTGATCCTTCTCATTGAATAAAAGAGATAAGTAGGCAATATTCTCTTTTTTCATACCGGGATTCATTAGAGGGTGATGAAATTGTTTTATATTCTTTTCCTTTTGAACTTCCTTCACAATCCGTTCAATATCAGATTGGAATTCGGCGTTAGAGGCACCCTTTTTCCGCTCAAGTATGATGATGAGTGAATCTGGCGATTGTTCAAATTCTTTTTCTAGTACATTCTTAGCTTTTTCATACTCTCCAGGTGTCCTAAAACCATCTCCATCTAAAATGCCAGGTAAATGCTTCGAATAAATACCTAGAATAATTGAAAATATAGCTAAAATTACAATAACAATATACCGAAATTGATAAATCGATCGACCCACCTTTTTCCAAGCACTATTTTCACTTACTGTACTTTTCATTTTTCCACTCCTTATTTACATATCCTACCAATATCTTATCAAACTGATGTAAATTAGCCTATTGATTTATGATTTTGAGTCAGAAAATAGAGAAAGAAAACTCTCCAAGTGAAATCTTAAGGCAAAAGGAGTAGTTGCACTTCCTAAAAATGGCCACCCGTCGAATGAACTACCTCGATGCCAATTGATCTTTTCTTAATGTGTAAAAAAACGCCCATAATATAAATCAATTGATTTATATTAGAGCGTTAAAATTTTGAAACTATGATGGCAATGATGATTCCAATTAATGCTCCAACAACAACTTCATATGAAGTATGACCTACTAGTTCATTTAATGCTTTATAATTTTTAATTCTTCCATGAAAAAAATCATTTAATAACTTTGCATGTTTACTTACTGCCAATCTTACACCTGAAGCATCATACATAATAATCGTAGCAAAAATTGCTGAGATTGCAAAAGTAACATTTTCAAATCCTTCTGTTAATCCAACACTTAATGCTAATCCAGTTACTGTTGAAGAATGTGAACTTGGCATACCACCAGAAGCAAAAAACTTAGATAGATCAAATTCTTTTTCTTTAAATAAATGGATAATGACTTTTAAAAACTGCGCAATAAACCACGCTATAACAGCTGAAATTAATGGTTCGTTATGAAGTATCGTCAAAAGGAGCCTCCTTTAGGTGTTACTTAACTAATTGTTATTCCATTATTATCTTTCTTAAATAATTGTATATACATTAATAGCTTATAAGAACAAAATAATTTTTGTTAAATATTAAAATGCCAAACAGATTTTTACATTTGTACCAAAATTATTAGTTCAATGAATTAATTATCATACTGTTTTTTACTTATAATTTTTATTTAATATTTGACATATATCGGAGAGCTTCAATCACATAATACAAAATTAAGAAATATATAAATTTTTAAAAATTATCATTTTTGAAATTGACAATCCATATAATTCTGATAGACTTAGTTGTAATTAAATTCTAGGAGGAAGCTCATGAGCCAAACCAACGACTTAACACCCATCATTGAGGTCGTGGAATCGTTACTTAATGGTTTAAGATTTGGAACAATCACATTAGTCGTTCAAGATGGGAGAATTATTCAAGTAGAAAAGCAAGAAAAAATACGATTAAAGTAAATATGTTCCTGCTGACTAGAAAAACTAGAGGCAGCTCAAGTCTACGTATGAAAAATGTAGATTTGAGCTGCCTTTTCTTTTTAGGATAACTTGGCTTCTTTAGTCAATTGGAGGAAAAGAAAATGAGATTTGAAAATTGGAACGTGAAAAGTATTCCTGACTTTTCAATTGATAATGAAACAAAAGGTGCACTTGAAGTACTAGAGTGGGCTTACAAAACCTATGGTGATGGCCTAATTTATGCTTGTAGCTTTGGTGTTGAAGGAATCTTATTAATTGATTTAATTTCAAAAGTAAAACCAGATGCAAAGGTTGTTTTCTTAGAGACCGGCCTACATTTCAAGGAAACTTATGAATTAATAGACCGCGTGCAAGCTAAATATCCAAACTTACAAATAGAAAAGAAAACACCAAGTCTGACTTTAGAAGAGCAAGCAAGTATTCATGGAGATGAGCTATGGAAGCGTGAACCAAATAAGTGCTGTAATATTCGCAAAATCTTACCACTTCAAGAAGCTCTAAATGGTGCTCCAGCCTGGGTGTCAGGCTTAAGAAGGGAACAATCTCCTTCAAGACAAAAAACAGAATTTCTTAATCTAGATAATAAGTTCAGTTCAATTAAAGTTTGTCCCTTAATCCATTGGACTTGGAAGGAAGTTTGGCGATATGTATATTACAAAAATCTCCCATACAATCCATTACACGATATAGGGTACCCAAGTATTGGTTGTGAGGTATGTACATTACCTGCTTCGAATTCTTCAGATAGTCGCTCTGGTCGTTGGTCTGGTTCACAAAAAAATGAATGTGGATTACATGATTAATTGTCTTTATTAGATGCTAAAAAATGAAAGTTTATTCTTACTAACTATTAAAATAGGAAAATTTAAGGAGTGTTTAGAAATGAGCTTACCCCCTCATGGCGGAGTCTTAATTAATCGATTTAATCCAGAAGTTACTGTGAAGGATGGTTTGAAGGAAATTCCTTTAGATTTAATTGCGTTAAGTGATCTAGAGTTAATTGGAAATGGAGCTTATAGTCCCCTTACTGGTTATTTAGGAAAAGATGACTATGAGCAAGTCGTAAGCACAATGAGATTAAAAGACGGGACTGTATGGAGTATTCCAATTACCCTTCCTGTTAGTGGACAGATAGCTAGCAATCTAAAACTAGGAGAACTAGTTAAACTAACTTGGGAAAATAATGTGTATGGCTTGTTAAAGATTGATGATATTTATACACCTAACAAATTACTTGAGGCTCAGTTTGTTTATGGTACTACTGACACAAACCACCCTGGAGTCGCAAAAATGTATTCCCGTGGTGATGTTTATTTAGGTGGCGAAGTAACTGTTATTAGACAAATTAATCGTACCCAATTCACTGAACATTTTTTAAGTCCAAAAGAAACGAGAGAAAAATTTGCATCATTAAATTGGAAGAAAATAGTTGGGTTTCAAACTCGTAATCCAGTTCATCGTGCCCATGAATATATTCAGAAAACTGCACTTGAAATTGTGGATGGTTTGTTCTTAAACCCATTAGTTGGAGAGACAAAATCGGATGATATTCCTGCAGAAGTCCGAATGAAAAGCTATAAAGTCTTACTCCAAAACTATTATCCTACAGATCGTGTATTTTTAGCCGTATTCCCTGCCGCAATGCGATATGCGGGACCAAGAGAAGCTGTGTTCCATTCGATTGTTAGAAAAAATTACGGCTGCACACATTTTATTGTAGGGCGTGATCATGCTGGCGTTGGCAATTACTACGGAACTTATGATGCACAAAAAATCTTTCAAAAGTTTTCACAAGATGAATTAGGAATCTCTCTCCTATTCTTTGAAAATAGTTTCTATTGCTCAAAGTGCGAGAATATGGCATCTACAAAAACATGCCCGCATGGTAGTGAACATCACGTAACATTATCAGGTACGAAGGTTCGTGAAATGCTAAAAAAAGGTGAAGTTCCTCCTTCTGCTTTTAGTAGAAAAGAAGTTGTTGAAGTATTAATTGAAGGTTTAAAGGAACCTGAATCAATTTCTGTAGAATAGGAGAAAAGTTATATGTCTAAAAATATCGTTTGGCACCAGGCTAGTATTTCAAAAGAAGACCGACGACAAAAAAACAATCACCACAGCTGCATTTTATGGTTTACTGGTTTATCTGCATCAGGTAAATCGACGATTGCTAACGAGATTGCAAAAGCTTTATACCATCTTAATGTTCAACAATACGTATTAGATGGTGATAATATTCGTCACGGCTTAAACAAAGATCTAGGTTTCACTGATTTTGACAGAACTGAAAACATAAGACGAATTGGTGAAGTAGCAAAACTCTTTGTTGATAACGGGCAAATTGTCTTAACAGCTTTTATTTCCCCATTTATTGCTGATCGAAATATCGTTCGGTCATTAGTCGAACAAGACGAGTTTATTGAAGTTTACGTAGAGTGCTCCGTTGAAACTTGTGAGAGTAGAGATCCGAAAGGACTTTATAAAAAAGCAAAAAATGGTGAAATTCAAAACTTTACGGGTATCAGCTCTCCGTATGAGGCACCAATATATCCAGAAATTACATTAAATACTGATAAACAATCTGTACAAGAATGTGTTGAGACAATACTTCAATTTTTAAAGAGTAAAAATTATATTGGGTAAGGTGATGTTCGATGGTATTTGAAAAAATTTGGAAAGACAATCTTAAGCTAAATGAAACTGAAAAAAAGAAACTCGTTAAGGATGGACTTAAAATTTATGATGACATCCCCTACTATGCCGAAAATGGGTTTGAATCAATTCCAAAAGATCAATGGGATTTATTCAAGTGGGCTGGATGCTATTTACAAAAACCAAAAGAAGCCGGATATTTTATGATGCGAGTTAATGTTCCGTCTGGTATATTAACACATGAACAGCTTATAACATTAGCTGAAATCGCTCGTGATTATGGTCGAGATGTATATGATATTACAACCCGACAAGCGATCCAATTTCATTGGTTAACAATTGATCAAATACCAGATATTTTCACTCGTTTAGAAAAAGTTGGGCTATCTAGTGCTGGTGCATGTGGTGATATTACACGTAATATCGTTGGAAATCCACTTGCAGGGATCGATCCAAATGAATTATTTGATACTACACCTATCGTAAAGGAAATTTATGAATTCTTTCAGTTTAATGAAGAGTTCTCTAATCTACCTAGAAAATATAAAATGTCGATCAGTACTAATAAAAATAATGCATCAAATGCAGAAATTAACTGCATTTCATTTATTCCGGCTATTAAAGAAATTGACGGCAAAGAAACTTCTGGTTTCCATTTAAAAGTTGGTGGTGGGCTATCTTCCGCTCCACATTTAGCTCAAGAACTTGATGTATTCTTGTTACCACACCAAGTGAAGGAAGTTGCAATCGCCGTTACAACAATCTTTAGAGATTATGGCTACCGTGAGAAACGCCATCACTCTCGTTTAAAGTTTTTAGTTGCTGATTGGGGCGTTGAAAAGTTTAAAGAAGTATTAGAAGGATATACAGGTAAGCTATTAACAAAAGGAACTGGCTTTGAAGAGTCATGGAATGCAGGATATTTTTATGGGGTTCAACCACAAAAGCAAGAAGGATTAAATTATGTTGGATTAAGTATACCTGTTGGAAGATTGCATTCTAAGGAAGTTTTTGAGTTAGCTAGAATCGTTAAAAAATACGGTAATGGTGAAATACGTAATTGTAATTCACAAAATTTAATTTTGCCAAATATTCCAACTGAAAATATTGATGAATTATTGAAAGAACCAATACTTGAAAAATTCACACCAATACCGCCAAAATTTATTGGTTACTCTGTTGCTTGTACAGGAAATGAATACTGCAATTTAGCATTAGTCGAAACGAAGGCTCGTATGAAGGATACAGCTGCTTATTTAGATGAAAAAATTACTTTAGATGTACCTGTTAGAATTCATATGGTTGGTTGCCCTAACTCTTGTGGTCAAAGAGCAATCGCTGATATCGGACTACAAGGAATTAAGGCTCGTAATGATAAAAAAGAATTAGTAGAGGCTTTTGAAATCTATGTAGGTGGAACATTAGCCAACGGTGGGAAATTAAATGAAAAATTAAAAGGGAAGGTTGAATCCCCTGCCCTCCACCTAGTATTAGAAAAATTCTTGCAGCACTTTAGCGAAAATAAACTACCTTCAGAAACCTTTTTAGATTATGTATCAAGAATTGGAATTGAAGAATTACAAACCTATTTAACTTCCATTCTTGAAACTGTTAATGCATCTTAAAGAAAGTCGGTGACATATGTTTTTATATCGATTTGAAGCATCAATCGAAAGTCGGATCGTTCCAATTGTTATATTAGCAAGTGATGATGAAAAAGCATTTAAACTAGTTGATACAGAACTTGAAAAGTTTTATGTTAAAAAACCGGACGTTAAAGAACTACTGATGTATGAAAAAAAGAAAGTTAGTCAAAGTGGTGGATTTGTTTTAGATTTAGAAGTTTTAAGTAAACGATGATGATGAGGTGTGTGGAATGATTGGAAAAGTTTATTTAGTTGGTGCTGGACCTGGGGATGTTGATCTAATTACCGTAAAAGGACTAAAGTGCATTCAAAATGCAGATGTCATTATATATGACCGACTAGTAAATAAGGAACTATTAGAGTATGCAAAAGAATCCGTCGAGTTAATATACGCTGGTAAACTCCCAAACTACCATGCATTAAAACAAGAAACAATAAATGCTTTCTTAGTAAAGTATGCAAAAAAAGGCAAAAACGTAGTTCGATTAAAAGGTGGAGATCCTTTCATTTTTGGTCGTGGTGGTGAAGAAGCAACTTATCTTGTAGAACGTGGTGTCTCTTTTGAAATCATCCCTGGCATTACATCAGGTATAGCAGCTCCAGCTTATGCTGGTATCCCTGTCACCCATCGTGATTATAGTAGTTCCTTTGCTTTTGTAACAGGTCATTGTAAAGAAGAGGATACGGTTAAATGGGCCTCTTTAGCAAAAGGCATTGACACACTAGCAATTTATATGGGAGTTAATAACTTACCATATATTCGTCATCAACTAATTTCAAATGGAAAACATCAAGACACACCCGTTGCCCTGATTCACTATGGTACTACTGAACAACAGCGTACTGTCATTAGTACATTAAAAAATGTAATATCAGACGTTGAAAAAGAAAAAATAACAAATCCTAGTATGATTATCGTAGGTGAAGTAGTTAAATTACACCATCAATTACAATGGTTTGAGACTAACTATAACGAGATCACTGGACATAAAAACATTAATTATTCAAGTCTATAAATTCTCCCTTAAAATGGAATGAGGTGCTTTAGAATGGATGCAATCTTATATGTATGTCATGGAAGCCGTGTAAAATCGGCTGTCCATTCAGCCATACAATTTGTTAAAAAAGTACAAAAACAAATTGATTGCCCTGTTCAAGAAATTAGTTTTATTGAACTCGCTGAACCATCAATTTCAGTAGGATTAGAGAATTGTTTGCGTAAAGGAGCAAAATCGGTAACAGTATTGCCGGTTTTACTCCTTTCTGCAAATCATGCAAAGGTGGATATCCCTCTTGAAATCGCAAAATTTCAAAGGGAATATCCACACATAAAAATAAAAATTGCCACACCAATCGGAATACACAAAAATATGATCGAATTAATCCAAAAGCGAATTAATGAAAAGGTTAAGCATTTAATAAAGCCAACTAAAATACTGCTAGTTGGACGAGGTAGTAGTGATCCATTAACGATAAATGATTTCAATTCAATCGTTAAACTCCTTGAAGCAAATTTAAAGCATCCTGTTCTTCCCGCTTTTATGTCCGTTTCAAAGCCTTCTATTCACGAAGCTTGGAATCAACTATTGACTGAAAAAAATCAACAAGTAATAATTGTTCCCTATTTATTTTTTTCAGGAACTCTTATGAATGAAATAAAAGATAAAATAAAAGCTCTACCTCTAGAAATGCAAACTAACTGGATATTATGTGAAACCTTAGGGTACGATCACTTAATTTCATCAATTTTTACTGAAAGAATACTTGAAGCTCAAAAAAAGGAATTATATACAGCAATAAAATAAAAGCACTTGTTTCCTCAAATAGAAAACAAGAGCTTTTATTTTTCGTTTATTTACTTTCAACTTTAATAAAATTTGTAGGTTCGTAAGTTGGAAGAGTCTGTAAGAATCGATTAATCCTTTTTGTAGCTTCAATTAATTGATTTAATGAAGTTGCATAAGAACATCGAATATACCCTTCTCCACAATCTCCAAAAACATTTCCCGGGACGACCGCTACTCTCTCTTTTAATAATAATTGTTCAGCGAACTCCTCTGATGTTAAGCCAGTATTCTGTATTGATGGGAATACATAAAAAGCTCCACCTGGAAGATGACATGATAATCCAATTTCTTGAAGAGATTGCACAAGGAAATTACGACGTTGCATATAACTGCGTCGCATTGCTTCTACATCATGATCGCCATTTCGAAGTGCTTCAACTGCAGCATGCTGTGACATAGTTGGTGCACACATAATTGCATATTGATGAACTTTAAGCATATGGGAAATAATGTCCGAAGGTGCTGCAACAATTCCAAGTCGCCAGCCTGTCATTGCAAATGTTTTAGAAAATCCAGAAATTAAAATTGTATGGTCTCGCATACCATCGATATTAGCAAAGCTTGTATATTCGCCATCATAAACAAGCTCAGCATAAATTTCATCAGAAATGACAATTAAATTATGTTTTTTAACAAATACGGCTAAATCCTCTAATAATTCTTTTTCTAGTAGAGTACCAGTTGGATTATTAGGGTTACAAAGTAAGATTGCCTTTGTTTTCGGTGTAAGTTTCTTTTTCAATGCTTGAAGATTGATTTTAAACTCTTCTTCTCCTGTCGTTGATAAATGAACTGGAACACCGCCTGCTAGTGAAACTAAAGGAGCATATGAAACAAAGCATGGATCAATAACGATTACTTCGTCCCCTGGATTTAAAATTGTTCTTAAAGCAATATCAATCCCTTGACTTGCCCCTACAGTTATAATTAATTCATCTTCTGGACTATAATGCACATCAAATTTTTTAGCAAAATAACGACTTACTTCTTGACGTAATTCTAGCAGTCCAGCATTTGAAGTGTATGCCGTATGTCCTGTTTCTAACGAATAAATACTTGCTTCTCTCACGTTCCAAGGCGTGACAAAATCAGGTTCACCTACCCCAAGTGAAATGACATTATCCATACTAGCCGCTAAATCAAAAAACTTTCGAATTCCTGATGGTTGTAGTGTAGTTACTGTATTTGATAAATTAAATTTACTCATGGCGTGATCACCATACGCTTATCACTTTGTTTTTGACCGTATACGATACTATCATGTTTATAACGTTTTAAAATAAAATGGGTAGTCGTTGATAAAATAGATTCTAAAGTCGATAGTTTTTGGGATACAAATGAAGCAATTGATGTCATTGTTTTTCCTTCAACTACAACTGATAAGTCATATGTTCCTGACATTAAATAAACTGATTTTACTTCTGGGTATAAATAGATTTTTTCAGCAATCTCATCAAACCCTACGCCACGTTTTGGAGCTACTTTTACATCAATCATAGCAGTTATACTTTCTTGAACTGGGACTTTCCCCCAATCAATAAGCGTAATGTATTGAAGAATAATACGATCGTTTTCAAATTTTGTTAAAATATCAGCTACCTCTTCTTCAGTAGCTCCTATCATTTTTGCTATTACGTCATTACTTAAGCGTCCATTTTGTTCAATACACTGAAGTAATTGTATTTCTTTTTCTGTCATATTCATATACTCCTTATGTATTCCATTTTCTGGAATTACGTTAGATGTTCATTCTATTCATCTATATTTTAGTAATTTAGTTAGATGACACTTTTTGAGAAGAATTCTTCATAAATAACTTGTACTGCTTTTTTCTCATCACATGATTTTACTCCAAACATCATACTTACTTCTGAAGAACCTTGGTTTATCATTTCAATATTTATTCCCGCATTTGCTAACGCTTTACTCGCTTTTGCAGTAGTACCAACATTATGACGCATCCCCTCACCTACTAACATAATCAAGGCGAGGTCTCTTTCAACGACCACGTGGTCTGCATCTAATTCATCTTGGATCCGATTAATAATTTGAAATTCTAATTCAACTGGTAATTGATTTTGGCGAATAATAATAGAAATATCGTCGATTCCACTTGGCTGATGCTCATATGAAATCTGATAATCCTCAAGTATTTGCAATAATTTACGCCCAAATCCTATTTCTCTGTTCATTAAATACTTGCTTATATAAATACTACAAAATCCATTATCACTCGCGATCCCAATTAAAGGACCGTTTGATAACGTACGTTCCTTAACAATTCGTGAACCAGGAGCAGTTGGATTATTCGTATTTTTAATATTAACTGGAATTCCAGCTTGAAAAGCAGGTATCAATGCTTCGTCATGAAATACGTTAAAGCCTGCATAAGATAACTCCCTCATTTCTCGATAAGTTAATTCTTTAATTTCCTTTGGATTATGAATAATCGCAGGATTTACAGAAAAAACTGCATCAACATCAGTAAAGTTTTCATATAAAGTAGCTTTTACTCCGTTGGCAACAACAGAACCAGTAATATCTGAACCACTGCGAGAAAATGTAACGATCTGTCCATCTTCTGAATATCCAAAAAATCCTGGGAAAATAAGAATTCCAGATTTTTTTCTCAATTCAAATAAGTTCTCATAGCTTTTCGCTAAAACTTGGGCATGTCCTGGTTCATTTGTAACAAATAAACCTGCTTCTTTTGGATTAATATAACTTGCCTCAAGTTCTTTTAACTGAAAATATGACGCTACTAATCTAGCACAATTATCTTCCCCACATGCCATAACAGCATCCATATATCTTGCAGGATGATCCTTTTTACTACTTAAAGAAAGTTCGATACCTAGTGAAATTTCATTCATAATATCCTCAGATAAACCTAATCCATTTGCAATTTCAGAATACCTTTGAATAATTTGATTGAATTTTTTCGAATAATCCTTTCCCTGTAGAGCAAGTTGTGCGCAACTAATTAGTAAATCGGTAACTTTGATATCATCTGGAAATCTCTTACCTGGTGCAGATACAACGATAATTTTACGTTCAACATCTGATGTAACAATCTGAAATACTTTTTCAATTTGCTCCGAAGTGGCTAATGAAGACCCACCAAATTTTACGATTTTCATTTTTATTACCCCTAATTTAGTTAATTTTCAGTTAAAAATAATGTTACAATTATCCTCCTTATGTGAGAAAAAATCAACACCATTTATTAAGTTTTTTGGGAAACTTTAGTATGTTACAAAAAGAATTTGATGTTGTTGTGGGTATTTATTCAATTCAGTGAAAAGAATGACAATAAGAAATTGTAGATTATTAGGGAAGAGTTTAGGTTTATAAAAGCAAGGAATTAAATGCAGATAATGGAGAAAGCAAGGGTAAAGGTATACTAGTAGTTTTTAAAGACTCTATTACTCTTTAGTCCCTACTCCTCCCCCTGTTCTTCTTTTATGCCTTGTACTACTGTTGGTCCATTTTATGTATTGTATAAAAATGCAATTAAAAATAATTTTAAAAATATTTAATAAATAACCTAAGAAAACGAACAAAAAATAGCGTAAATAAACTCCCTATTTTAGCAAATAGGGAGTTTATTATGATAAATCTAGTAAAACAATGAAATTTGTATACTCGTTTTCTATACTTGATACTGATATCGTCCCACCTAAACGATTCATTATTGACTGAGCGATTGATAAACCAAGTCCATAGCCTTCCGTTTTTTTTGCTCTTGATGGATCTGAACGGTAGAATCGATCAAATACTTTTGGCAAATCTTTGGCAGGAATACCATTGCCACTATTTTTTATAACGAACTTCACTTGTCGTTTTAATTTTGTAAGTGTTACTTCAATCTGTCCATGTTCATTAGTATATTTAACTGCATTATCAAATAATATAATCATTAATTGCTTAATTTTTTCTGGATCACTTTCTATCATAAGATCCGATTCAATGGAATGATTTAATATAATTCTCTTATCCTTCAATACCGTTTCCATTGACATCATTACTTCATTTATTTCCGTACTCAGATCAAAATGCTTTATATTAATTTCATCAATTGCTTCTTCCATTTTAGTTAAAGTTAATAGGCTATTAATTAGTTTTGTCATTCGATCGGAACCAACTTTTATATGGTTGAACCATTTTTGCTGGTTTTCAATTGTTTCTTCCTTATGTGCCATAAGCACATCATAATTCGCATTAATAATTGCTAAAGGTGTCTTTAATTCATGTGATGCATCTGTTACAAACTGATTTTGCTTTTTCCAAGCTTCGGCAATAGGTTCAATTGCTCGATTTGCAAAATAACGACTGATAAAATAAATAGCAAAAAGCGTTATTAGTCCAACACTGATTAATGTGGTTAGAAGTTTAAATAAAGCTTTATGAGATTCCGTAACGTCTAAAAAATTTATTAAAGTCACTTTATTTATTATTTGTGGTTGTTCATTCATTTGATTAACAATCATTTCTGCTGGTTTAATTACATACTGCCACTTTTTCCCATCCAAATTGAAAGTTGAAAAGTTCTTTTTATTTTCCAAAGCAATTTCTGTAGCTTTTTTAAATGTCTCCGTAGGCATTGAAATAAAAGAATGTCCCTCAACAACATTTCCATTTGAATCGACTTCCACACTAAAAGACACTGAATCTCCAAGAGAAATTTTTTGTGTAACAATTCCACCTGTACCAATTATATTCGTTATTTCTTTTTTAGTTTCGACTTTACCTTTTATATCATTTTTTAGCTCGGAACCTATTTCTTTATTTTTTATCTCTCTTTGAATCGTAATTAGTTTTTCAGTCTGTGCATCTAGCTTTTTTTTATTTTCATTTTGAATATTGTTGTAAGTCATTAAGTAGATGATTGTAAAAGCCACAACCATTACTAATGAAATAACCGACATATTAATAAGGAGAAATTTATTTCGAAGTTTCTTAAACATATTTTTCCCCAGCTTTACCAGTTTTCAAAAAATAGCCTGCACCTCGAACCGTTCCAATTGAAACATTTGATTCAACCTGTCTTAGCTTTTTTCGTAAAAGTGAAACTTGTACCTCAACATGACTGTCGTCGGTGTCTGTGTCGTAGCCCCATAGCTTCTCGATAATTGTTTCTTTTGAACTAATTGCATCTTTTCGATTAATAAGCATTTCCAATAGTTGAAATTCTTTTAAAGTCAACTTAACTTCGTAATCTCTACAGCATAAAACTAACATTTTTTGATTAAGCGAAATATCTTCATAAGTAAGAATACCATCTCTTATTAATTCTGTTTTTCGTCGCCCTAATGCTCTTAGTCGTGCTAATAGTTCATCCGTATGGAATGGCTTTGCTAAATAATCATCTGCACCGCTGTCTAAACCTCGAATTTTGTCAGTAATATCGCCCTTAGCTGTCAACAAAATCACAGGAGTCTTGATTCCTTTATTTCGTAATTCTATTAACACTTGGATGCCATCCATTTTTGGAAGCATGATATCTAGAATAATAATGTCATATATATTTGACAGTCCACAGTCTAGTCCAAACTCACCATCACTGGCTAAATCAACACTATAGTGATTCTTCCTTAAAACTTGAGCAATCGCTTCAGAAATATAAATTTCATCTTCAACCATTAATATTCTCATGATAACCTCTTTACTTTGGATTCTTTTATCCTGAGTATCTCCAACAAATGAGCTGTACACTTCTCATTCGTTGGGGATGCTCTAAGTATATACTGTAGTGAGTAAATTCATTTAAATAATTAAGTGTATCTTAATACTCTGTCAAATATAGATTAATCAATTTTCTTTTTTACAATGATTGAACCATCATCATTTTTTATAATTGTTACACCTTTTGGAGCTTGCTCAGTCCAAGTTTTCCCTCCATCTATAGAAAACTTCACTTTTCCATTTTCTTTTTTCGTCATAAATGATTTTTGCATTTCTGGCTCACCATTAATCCATGTTTTGCCACCATCTTTTGAGAATTTAGCTATACCATTTTCTTTTTTTACAATCAGCTTCTCTTTCAGCAGTCTGTCTTTCACTATAACTGATTTATCGCCTTTTTCTACCATTTTGAAATCATCTGGAGCTTTATCACTCCAAGTCTTTCCACCGTCTTTAGAGAACTTAAGCTTTTTTCCGTCCTCTTTCTTTACCTTTAAGCCGCCAAAAGGTTTAGCATTTGAATCACCAAAAATAAAAGTTTCCTTGCCATCAGCATTATGGATGACTTTTCCCCCTTCAGGAGCACCTGGAATCCAAGTCTTTCCATCATCAGTTGAGTGACTAATTACCCCATTTTCATTTTTAACTAACATTTTTGTTTTAATTTTCTCACTTAGTTGAGTAACTGATGCCTGATCATGTTTTGTTTGGGAGCCATCATTATTTGCAGCGTATGCAGCTCCTGAACCTATACCTAGAACTAACGCGCCACAAACCGATGCCGCAACTGCCTTCTTTTTTGTTGTATTTAACAGCTTATAAATTTTTTCTTGCATTTTTATTTCCTCCTAAATTCAAATTTATGTAAGCAGCTGTCTTACAATAATAATAGTAGTAGACAGACCTTTAACGAACCTTTAGTGGTTTTATATTTCTTAAATTTGCTTTTATTTTTTGCTAGCTATTGTCTATAGCTTGTTTTTAATACACTACTCATACTATTAATTTTTCTTAGGAACGCATTAATAATCTGTTTTTAAATTTAACTGAAAATTCACACTAGAGTAAAGAAGTTTTAACAATCCTTCCCTATGCTTAGGAAGTAACCTACTAGCAAATTAGGAGGGAGAATATATTGAATTGGAACGCATTGAAAAAAGCAGTTCTTGCTTTTGTTCTTACGACCACATTATCTGCAGGAGTATTTATGGCTTCTAGTAAGCCAGCTGCTAGAAACATTCCTATTAACACCAAGAAAGATAAGAACCGTTTCATTCAAGTAAAATTACTTGGCGTTAATGATTTTCATGGACAATTAGATACGACCCGAAAATTTAACGGCAGGAATGTTGGCAGAGTAGAATATCTTTCCGCATATTTGAATCAAAAGAAAAAGGAAAACAAAAATACTATTTTAGTTCATGCTGGTGACATGGTTGGTGGAAGTCCTCCGATCTCTTCATTTCTTCAGGATGAACCTACAATTGAAGTATTAAACAAGATGGGCTTTGACTATGGAACTCTAGGAAACCATGAATTCGATCGTGGTGTGAATGAAATGTTGAGGTTGATCCGAGGAGGAAACAATCAAAAAACTGGTTATTTTACTGGGGCAAATTTCCCGTATATATGCGCCAACGTAATCGACAATCATACAGGTAAGACCATTCTACCTCCATACAGTATAAAAAATATTAATGGCGTACCGATTGGATTTATCGGCGTCGTAATAAAAGATACTCCAAAGATTGCACCACCAAATAAAACAGATGGTGTAAAGTTTATTGATGAAGTAAAAGCAATTAATAATTCAGTTAAAACACTTAAAAAACAAGGTGTAAAAACAATCGTGGTGCTGGCACATAATGGTGGAAATCAGTCCAAAGCAAATGGAAATGCTACAGGTGAAATCGTTCAAATGGCCAAAAAAATGGATGATGAAGTTGACATAATAATTTCTGGACATACACATACTTATCTTAACAAAGAAGTAGACGGAAAACTGATTGTTCAATCCTACTCTTATGGAACTTCTTTCTCCGACATTCAGTTAACAATTGATCCAAATACGAAAGATATCGTAGACATAAAGGCAAGTATAGAGATGGTCTACCAAGATGGCATAAAATCAGATCCTGAAATAAAGAAAATGATACAAAATTATGAATCTAAAATTGAACCTATCGTAAATAAAGTCGTTGGAAAAGCTGCAAACGATATCTTAAGTAAGAAGAATCATAATGGAGAATCAAGTTTAGGAAATATAATTGCAGATTCACAACGAATTGCAATGAAGTCCGATTTCGCATTTATGAACTTTAGTGGAATACGTGCTGATCTTCCAAAAGGGGATGTAACTTTGGATGAATTGTTCACGATCCAACCATTTAAAATGAAACTCGTTAAAATGACATTATCTGGTGAACAAATTCGGAAACTTCTCAATCAGCAATGGCAGGAACATGGAAGTGTTCGAATGCTACAAATATCAGGTTTAAAATACACTTGGGATAGTACAAAAAGTTCGGGGCAAAAAGTGATTAATATCATGCGAACAGATGGTACTCTAATTAATCCACAAACTAGTTATACTGTCACTACAAATAGCTATCTTGCAAATGGCGGTGACAATTTCTCGGTATTACTAACAGGGAAAGATAAAGTGGAAGGTCTAACAGATTTTGATGCATTTGAAGAATTTATGAAGGAACAAAAGCAACCTTTGGTCCAGACATTTGATGGTCGGATTAATCGGATTAAATAGATTTTAAGAAGGTCAAAAACACGAGTTTCATTTTGATAAGATTCTATAATACCATTGGAGAAATACGACCATAAAAAAAGTTCCCTTGGATAAGGGAACTTTTGATTTATGCTTTAATATAACGTAATACAGGTTTACGTGCTGCTAAAGTTTCGTCAAGACGACTTACAACAGTTGTATGTGGAGCCTCTTGTACGATTTCTGGATTTTCTTCAGCTTCTTTAGCAATTGTAATCATTGTATCGATAAATGAATCTAATGTTTCTTTTGATTCAGTTTCAGTTGGTTCAATCATAATACATTCTTCCACGTTTAATGGGAAGTAAATTGTTGGTGGGTGGTAACCAAAGTCTAATAGGCGTTTAGCGATATCTAATGTACGAACACCTAATTTCTTTTGACGTTTTCCACTTAATACGAACTCATGCTTACAATGACGATCGAATGGTAGGTCAAAATGTGGTTCTAAACGACGCATCATATAGTTAGCATTTAAAACTGCATCTTCTGTTACTTGTTTTAAACCTTCTGGACCCATTGAACGAATGTAAGTATATGCACGAACATTAATTCCAAAGTTTCCAAAGAAAGGTTTTACACGACCGATTGACTCTGGACGATCGAAATTTAAAACATATTCTTCTCCAACTTTTTCAACGATTGGTGCTGGTAAGTATGGAATTAAATCTGCTTTAACCCCTACAGGACCTGAACCAGGGCCACCGCCACCGTGTGGACCAGTGAATGTTTTGTGAAGATTTAAATGTACTACATCAAATCCCATATCTCCAGGGCGTGCTTTACTTAATACAGCATTTAAGTTAGCTCCATCATAATAAACTTTTCCGCCTGCAGCATGGATGATCTCAGAAATTTCATAAATATCTTCTTCAAATAGACCTAATGTATTGGGATTCGTAAGCATTAATGCTGCAACGTTTTCATCAACTACACGACGTAAATCTTCTAAGTCAACTAAACCTTTTTCATTTGATTTTACAGTGATTGTTTCGAAACCTGCAACAGTTGCTGATGCTGGGTTTGTACCGTGAGCAGAGTCAGGTACGATTACTTTAGTACGGTTGAAGTCACCGCGGCTTTCGTGATAAGCACGGATAATCATTAATCCAGTCCACTCACCATGTGCACCTGCAGCTGGTTGTAAAGTTACTTCATCCATACCAGTAATTTCTTTTAATTCTTGTTGTAGCTCATGCATTAATTCTAAAGCGCCTTGAACAGAATACTCATCTTGTAGTGGATGAACATGTGCAAAACCTGCTATACGAGCTACAGCTTCATTAATTTTTGGATTGTATTTCATTGTACAAGATCCAAGTGGATAGAAACCAGAGTCTAAACCATGATTTCTTTTTGATAGCGCTGTATAATGACGCATTAAATCTAATTCAGATACTTCTGGTAAATTCGCTTTTTCTTTACGTACATAAGCCGCTGGAATTACTTCCTCGATATCGAAATCCTCAACGTCCATCGTTGGAAGACTATATGCGATACGACCTTCTCTACTCATCTCAAAAACTAACGGTTGATCCTTCAGCATGTTGCATCCCCTTTCCGTCTACTAATAAAGCTAGCTCTTCTACAAATGTATCAATATGTTGTTTAGAACGTAATTCTGTTACTGCGATTAACATATGATTTTCCATAGCAGGTTCAACTTTTGCTAAGTCATAACCACCGATAATTTTCTTTGTAAATAAATGTTTATTAATCTCAGTAACATTTTGTTTTACATCAATTACTAGTTCATTAAATGCTGCGCCACCGAATACTACTGAGATACCGTTTTCAGTTAATTTCTTTTTCATATATTGTGTACGTTGAATATTTTGAGTTGCCATTTCAACTGCACCATTTTTTCCAAGAGCTGTCATCGCAACAGAAGCTGCTAAAGCATTTAATGCTTGGTTTGAACAAATATTTGAAGTCGCTTTGTCACGACGAATATGTTGCTCACGCGCCTGTAATGTTAATACGAAACCACGACGACCTTCGCCATCAACAGTTTGACCAACTAAGCGACCTGGCATTTTTCGCATTAATTTAGTTGTAGTTGTAAAGTAACCGCAGTGAGGTCCACCAAACTGAGTAGGAATACCAAAAGTTTGTGCATCACCAGCAACGATATCAGCTCCGAATTCTCCAGGAGGAGTTAAAGCCGCTAATGCTAATGGATTACTTGAAACTACGAATAAGCTTTTTCCTGTATGAGCAATTGGCTCGATTTGATCTAATTCTTCAATTTGTCCATAGAAGTTAGGGTATTGAACAACAACACAAGCAACATTATCGTTCATTTCATTTTTAAGCTCTTCTAGATCAGTTTTTCCATCTTTAAGTCCAATTTCAACAACCTCTAAGTGTTGACCTTTAGCATAAGATAAAATAACTTCACGTGATTGTGGGTGAACAGCTTTTGAAACTAAAATGCGCTTTTTACCAGTATGACCAGCTGCTAAAGTAGTTGCTTCAGCAAGAGAAGTACCTCCGTCATACATTGAAGAGTTTGCTACATCCATTCCTGTTAATTCACAAATCATCGTTTGGAATTCAAAAATTGCTTGAAGTTCACCTTGTGAAATCTCAGGTTGATATGGCGTATAAGCAGTATAAAACTCTGAACGAGATATAACATGATCTACAACTGTTGGTAAGTAATGATCATAAACACCAGCACCTAAGAAAGACACATACTCCCTTAAGTTAGCATTTTTTTTAGCTAATTCGCTTAACTCCTGAATTAAATCAGATTCAGATTTTGCTTTTTTAATGTTTAATAAGCCATTAAAACGAACTTTTTCAGGAATATCACTAAATAATTCATCAACTGATGAAACACCTACTACTTTTAACATCTCTTGACGATCTTGCTCTGTCATTGGTAAATAACGATGCATTAAGGTAATCCCCTTTCTCCCCCTAGTTACTTCTTCTCTCTTTTGTAAAATGGTTTTGAAACTACAATTGCTTTTAATTTTTTATTTCGAATTTCAACTTCAAGTTCAGTACCTAAAGCAGAAAATTCAGATTTGATTAATGCAAGTCCAATATTTTTCTTTAATGTTGGAGATTGTGTACCACTTGTTACTTCACCAATTACTTCCCCGTTTACATATACAGGATAGTGAGTTCTTGGAATACCTTTGTCAATCATTTCAATTCCAACAAGTTTACGAGGTACACCTTGCTCTTTTTGATTTTTCAGAACTTCTTTACCGAAGAAATCTTCTTCTTTATTTAATTTCACAGCAAAGCCGATACCAGCTTCTAATGGAGTAATATCTTTAGTTAGTTCTTGACCATATAATGCTAGAGCTGATTCAAAACGAAGTGTATCACGAGCACCTAATCCACATGGTTTTAAACCGTCATCCTTACCTGCTTCTAAAAGTAAAGTCCAAAGCTTAGACGCATCTTCAGCAGCTAAGTACAGCTCGTACCCATCTTCACCAGTGTAACCTGTACGTGAAACTAAAACATTTAGATCACCAATTAATACATTATCTTTGAAAGTAAAATACTTAATATCAGTAACGCTCTCATTCGTTAAACGTTGTAAAATTGCAACAGATTTTGGCCCTTGAAGAGCTAATTGTGCAACTTCATTACTTTTATTAACTACTTTTACATCACCTTCAACATGTGAAAGTAACCATTCAAAATCTTTTTCAATATTAGACGCATTTACAACTAATAAATAGTGTTCATCGTTATACTTATAAACTAATAAGTCGTCTACAGTTCCAGCATTTTCATAGCACATTGCTGTATATAATGCGCCTTCTTCATTTAATTTAGAAATATCATTTGTCATCATTTTTTGTAAATATTTAAGACTATCTTTACCAGTTACTTCAATTTCTCCCATGTGAGAAACATCAAATAAACCAGCTGCTGTACGAACAGCTTCGTGTTCTTCTTTAATGCTCGAAAATTGCACAGGTAGCTCCCAGCCACCAAAATCAATTGTTTTACCACCTAATACTTTGTAATCTTCAAACAATGGTGTGCGTAATAAAGTCGTCATGTAGCCATTTCCCCCTTATCTACATGCTAGCATGATGGAAAACTAAATTAATAGTTCGTCCAGCTAACCATTAAATAATTTACATATTTTGTATATTTTCGGAAAAACTAGTAGAAAACAAGAAAATATATTATCAAACTATATTAGTTAACTGTTTTTTCTTAACAATAAGAGTTTTTTGTTTAATAAAAGAATAATAAATTTTTACTTTTTTTCTACACTATTATCCTAACATTAAACGACAAGTTTCATCAATATCCAAGTGAAAATTTTTAAAAATAAAATAACGAACGTTATACCAGTTATCTTACTATAATGTTCATAATTATCCAATATAAAAATGAAACAGGTGAGGTTTACATGTCAATTGAGATTAAATTCCATACAGAGTGGCAAGAAGAGTTCTTAGAGAAGCTTGAAAATGATGGACCATGGTCAAATTGGGAGAATTATAAGCTTGCCTATCATACTTCTACAAAATTAGCAATTCCATCTTTTACAGGTATGATTGCTCCTACACATTTACCAAATTTAACTCCATTGCCTCATCAATTAGATGTTGCTACGACAGTAATTGAAAAAATGAATGGAAAAGCAATATTAGCTGACGAAGTAGGATTAGGTAAAACAGTTGAGGCAGGTTTAATATTAAAAGAATATATGATTCGTGGTTTAGTTAATAAAGTGCTTATACTAGTTCCAGCATCACTTGTATCACAGTGGACCTTTGAATTAAATACAAAATTCCATATTCCAGCAATCGCACAACAAAAAAAGAATTATGTTTGGGATAGCTGTGATGTAGTTGTATCATCAATTGATACTGCAAAAAGAGATCCTCATCGAGAAAAAATATTAAGTATCAATTATGATCTCGTCATTATCGATGAAGCTCATAAACTGAAAAATAATAAAACAAAAAACTATGAGTTTGTACAACTTCTTAAAAAGAAATATTGTTTACTACTAACTGCTACACCAGTTCAAAATAACATTGAAGAAATTTTTCATTTAGTTTCTTTATTAAAACCTGGCCATTTAGGTAATAAATCTAGTTTTGAAGAATATTTTTCTGCTAAGAACCGCTCATTAGAGCATGAAGACTTATTACGAGAACTCATTGGAAAAGTAATGGTTCGAAATCGCAGACAGGATACAGGCATCGAATGGACAAAGCGAAAGGTAGAAACAGTATTAATTAATTTTAATGAAGAAGAACAAAAACTTTATGATTTAATCGATGAATGGCAGAAATCACAATATACTGGGGTAACCTCAGCATTCTCCTTTTTAACATTTAAGCGTGAAGCTTGTAGTAGTCGTGAAGCTGTTTATGTATCAATGAAAAAAATGCTTCAAAGATTTGAAAAAGAAAATATTGATATTAACGATCCTTATATCGAGAAAATTTTTCATCAAATTAATCAAATTACGTCTAATTCAAAAGCAAATAAAGTTATTGAACTAATTAAAAAAATAAATGATAAAGTAATTATTTTTACTGAATATCGCGCAACACAGTTATATTTACAATGGTTATTAAAGCAAAACGGTATTACATCTGTACCATTTCGCGGTGGTTTTAAACGTGGTAAGAAAGATTGGATGAAAGAATTATTTAAAAATCGTGTACAAGTTCTAATTGCAACCGAAGCTGGTGGTGAAGGTATTAACTTACAATTTTGTTCAAATATGATTAATTATGACCTTCCATGGAATCCTATGAGGCTAGAACAAAGAATAGGACGTATACATCGACTTGGACAAACAGAGGATGTAAGTATCTATAACTTTGCGACTGTTGGCTCAATTGAAGAACACATACTAAGACTACTTTATGAAAAAATCAATTTATTTGAGCGTGTGATTGGTGAACTGGATGATATTCTAACTAGAATTCCTTATAAAGATTTTGAAGCTCATATGAATGAAATATTTATTCACTCTAAAACTGAAGGCGAAATGAAAATTAAAATGGAAAATTTAACGTCCATCATTCAATTACAGCAACATAAACAAGCAGGTGATAGTTATGCAGCAACATGAAATCCATGATTATATCGAATACTTTTTTAGACATAATGATTGTGAAATTCTACAGAAAACACCAACATATTTAGAAATACAATTAACAATTGAGATGGATAAAAAATTAATGAATCGTCCTTTCTATTGGCATTATTTAGAAAAAACAGGCGGTATCCCAAATCCAATGAAGTTAACACTGATTACAGATAGTGATAATGCACCTGAAGATCTTAAAGGTGAACAAATTCATTTTGGGTCGCCCCGCCTTCACCAAATTTTCTCAATCGTTAATGAACTAGGACAGTCAATTAGACTTTATGAAGATACAAAAGCACCAATGGGTCAACAAATTGCATTACACCCTTGGTTAGCTGTTAATTATCAGGTTTCTTTTACTTGTGATCATAAAAAAGATTATTTATATTCTTTTGGAATCCATTTAATTTCCGGAAGAATTATAGAAGATTTTCATATAAAACTTGAAAAAATCCAATTCAACTCTAAAATACCTGATTTTTGCTATTCCATGTCACCTTTGATTAAACCAATAAGTGGTTTAAATCGTATGGAACAATTACTTCGAAACAAAATTGAAAAAGAAGATACTGTATGGGGTGAAGAAGCAAGGAATAGATGGCAACATGATTTAGATTTATTAAATCAATTTTATGAAGCTGATGAAGAAAAACCTGAAAATTATCATGTAGAATTCAATGCACTTAAAGAACTTTACGAACCAATTATTCATGTTGATGCAATTAATGGTGGACTTTTTTATCTATCACCAAACACAATGAATAAATTAAGTTAAATGATTTTAAGTGGAGATTAGGTTTGAGGGAAATCTAAATAAGATTGTTCCTCTTCCCTTTTTTCCTATCACAGAAAAATAAAGACTGACTTCTTTTTTGAAATCAGTCTTATTAACTAAATACTTTTCTTTTCTTTGTCTTTACGATTTTGAATTTTTTTCATAAATAAAGCTAGACTTAATGGTAACATTCCAAACATGTTAGTAGAAAATGGAGCCTTCAACTCTTCTTTTTCTTGTTTTATTGAATCCCGTTTCTCTTTTGGTTGATCGATATAATTAATAAATTGTTCTGTCATATATTTTACATAATCATTTGTTTTCAATAGAAATCACCTTACTTTCTTGTCACTTATTTCTACTATCTCCTCCTTTTGAATAATTTAAACAGTCAATGATTTCCAACGCAATTTCAATTGGTGTTAAATTATTCGTTGAAATTTCATAATCTGCTTTTTTATATTGTGATTCTCTTTTTCGAAACAGTTCCGTTAGTTCTTCAATCGTTCGATTTACAGCATTTGGTCGGTTAGAATCCAAATGGATTCTTTCGTATATTATTTCAATTGGAGTTTCAAGATAAATTATTTTGCCAGTTTCTTTCATATATCCAATGTTTTCATCACGAAGAATGATTCCACCACCAGTTGAAGTAATCATTTTTTTTGATGGTAAATTTTTTAATACTTGCGTTTCTATATCACGAAAACCGCTTTCACCAAACTCATTAAACAATTCTGGTATGCTTTTGCCTGTTTGAGAAACAATTTCCTCGTCTAAATCAATAAATTTTTTGTTTACTCTTTTAGCTAATTCCTTTCCAACAGTCGTCTTACCACACCCCATAAATCCCACTAAATAAATTGATTCCATTTCATCCTCCAACTTAATCGATCCAATCCGATACTTGATTTGTACTTTTTTTATATTTAAATTGAACTACATATTTTTTTATTTTTGAATTACTACTAGTTAAAGTTACATGATATTCATCATTTGTAACTAAATAAGTATTCAATATAATTTTTGTATTATTATAATACTTTACTGTATTTCCTTGAAGTGGTAAATTACCATGCTTTAAATCGCAAATTGCTTGTGAATGCACGCGGTCTAGTTTGTTTTGATTTCTCGTATAAGAATAAAATGTATTAAACGAATGAAAAATATCTATTTGTATTAGAAAAAAAATTAGTAAAATATTTATCATAAAGATCGTGTAAGGTAAATACACTCCATTTTCACCAAGTATTTTAAATTTAATTGATAAACATCCGAATAGTTTTTTCATATATTCCACCATTTAAATCGATTACTTTTACTAGGATTTGCCTTTCGCTTATTTGTTCAAACTTTATATCCCTTATATTCTGAAGTACAATTTCATGTCCTAATCCTAGCCTTTGACGTCGAATTATTGTTGCATATTTCCGATAACTAATCGTAACTTGATTAAACTCTTCAAAGAGAAGAAGGTCGGAATGAACTGTAAAACTTATACTTTTGTTTGCCTCTTTTTGAACTTCTTTTATAAAATTATCTAATTCTAACCTATTTACGGATTCATTACTGTAATTTCGTTTAACAAAGCTTTTTATACTAGAAGTTGATATAGAAATAATCATTAAAAATAAAACAAGTGAAAAAAGTGTTTCTAGTAAAGTAAAGCCTTTTTCATTCTGCAATTTCTTCACAAATTTCACTTTCCTTTTTTCGATCAGTCCAAATAACACAAATCGAATTAAAATTATTTCTTGAGTTTATTTTTACTAAAAACTCTCTGCCATTCTTTGTATAGAAACCCACTTTAAAATCTTCTCTGTTAATAAAATAAAGATGAACCATATCTGTTAATAAGTCATCTGCCATATTGCTAATCGTCATCTTATCTTTTTTTTGTAAAAATAATGACATTGAAGGAACAATCATAATACAAAAAATAATTAGTAAGTTTAAAGATATAACTGCCTCGATAAATGTAAATCCTTTTTCATTTCCGATCATATTTAAATCGACCACTTCCTAAATAAAAAGTAACTATATATTCTGTTTTTTTATATTTAATTGAAATCGTTCCAGAGCTTGAGATATTACCATCGGAGTTAAATCTTAACGGAGGTTTTAAAGTAAGGTTAGTTATACTAATTGATTTGTCAAAATTTCGAATGACTACAGGGGGATTTAGTAAATTATCTTCCATTTCATATTTATTTTGATAAAAGATGATCCTAGTAGGAATTTGTTTTATTATTGCATTCCTTTGTGCAAGAAAGATATCATTTTGAAGCATTTGAATAAATAATGTTAACTTTTGTTCGTCTTCTATCTTCCTAACTTGATTAATCGGTAAACCCAATAACAATATCATAATTGAAAGGACTAATAACATCTCAACAAATGTAAAACCAAACGAATTATCCAACCTTTTTTTAAGGTATTGATACAGATCCAGTTGCTTTGTCATATGATAATTCAACTTTATTATTGCATTTATATGATGTTATATAGCCCTGTTCTTTTAAGACTGATAAACTCTCAGGTAATTGTTCATTTTCTAATCGATATGATTCAACACTTGACTGAACCATTTTTTGAAGTGCAGAACATCCTTTCGTTTGAATCGACTGTTGCTGTTTTCCTAAATTTGGTATCACAAGCAATAAAAGAAGTGAAATGATAAATAAAACAATTAACATTTCAATTAAAGTAAATCCTTTTTCATTCAAACTAACTCCCCCTAGATATTGTTCATCAATTGAAACATAGGAAACAAGATGGCTATATACAGTGATAGAATACTTGATGAGATTAGGATTAAAATAATCGGCTGAATGATCCTTATCGATTTATGAAAGTAAGCTTCAATACTCTCCTTTAAATAATCAGCATAATCAGCAAGTTCTTTACTAAGAGTACTATTGTTCATGCCATGTTCAATCACAAATATAATATCTCTATGGAATGCACGTTCATTTTTAAATGCTTCCTGCATAGAAATTCCGTTTAATATTTGATTGTAGAAAACTACTGCTTTTTCTTTTACAAATGTCCTACTATCATTATTCTGCATTGTTTTTAGTGCATCAACTATGGGAAAACCAGCATGTAATAATATACTTAACTGCATTGAAAATTCATAAGTATTCATTGTAATTAAATACTTCCTTACTAACGGGATTTGAATTAATTTATCCATCCGCTCGATTGAATTTAATTTATTAATTGCCAATAAGTATCCATAGGCTGTCAAACCAATTAGGAAAAGAGAAGTAAACATAATGGAAGGTAATCTTTTTATAACTTGAAGATAGATGAAAATAAAAGAGTTCTGATTAGAATGGAATGTTGAAAATAGCATTTCATATTGAGGAATGATTATATTTCTAAACAAAAACAAAATTAACAATAATATTGTGATTAAAAAAATAGGATACCCCATGATTTTTCTTATGTAAGCTCTATGTTGAATCTTTTTTGTAAGCATATAACTGCCTTCCCCTAGCGCTAAGGACAAATCACCATGCTTTTCTGCATAATACAAGTAAACGAGTACATCTTGATGAAGACCAAGCATTTTAGCAAAATCGATAAATGATCCTCCTTCCACCAAAGCTATTTTAGCTTTATAAATCAATTCTTTTAGGTCATCTGGGAATTGAATCGTTAAGAATTCAATTGCTTGAATTAGCGGATAACCTTTTTGTAAAAGTTCTCCTAATATTTTTAATAGTTTAGCCTGTTCAATATAAGTTAATTTTCTTTTATTAAAAAATTTACCCATAGATTATACTTCTGTCCAAATGTTTGTTATCAATAAAACCTAATGCATAGCCTTTAATGAGTTGATTATTTAAAGTAGAAAATTGAACTTCTTCTTGTATCCCTCTAAATTCATTAATAACCGAATTTAGAGCTTTACCATAAAGCAATTCATATACCCCTAATCTTCTGTGATTTCGATTTACAAAACAGTTTGGTTCACATTCCCCTTCACAAAAACGGCATTTTATTGGAACTAATCTTTGAGAAACGATAGCAACCATTGCCTGAAATAATTCCTCCTTTGGAATTCCAAGCTCTAACATTCGATATAATGCACCTTTTGTATTATTTGAATGAATTGTCGTTAATACTAAATGACCGGTCAATGCTGCCCGAACGGCAATTTTCGCAGTCTCTTCATCCCTAATCTCTCCTACCATTACTATATCTGGATCAGACCGGAGAATAGCTTTTAATCCAGTTGCATATGTTAAACCTGCTTTTTCATTAACTTGGACTTGAAAATATTCGTCAGATTTCCTTTCAATCGGATCCTCTAAAGTGATAATATTTCTTGCTATGTCTTTTTTTGCTGACTGTAATAAGGAATACAGCGTTGTCGTTTTCCCGCAGCCTGTTGGTCCTGTAAACATCATTAGCCCATGAGAATGATGTAATAAAGACAAAAGCTTACGAGTAGTAGATGGGAATAAGGAAAGACTTTCTATTGGAGCGATTTTTTGTTGAGGATGAATACGAATAACCATAGATTCATCAATAATCGTTGGTAAGGTAGCCAAGCGAAGTGATAATAAAATTTCATTAATGTTAACAACTAAAATTCCAGTCTGTGGTCGTCTAATTTCTCCTATATCCATACTTCCTAAAAACTTCAAATGCATGATAATCCTCTTAGACTTCTCTTTATTTATTCGTTGAATCAGTTTCAACTCACCATCAACACGAAAAAAAATTTGTACATCATCCTTTTTTGGTAATAAATGAATATCCGATGCTCCAAAATGGCAAGCTTTTTTTAGAAGTTCTTCGACCATTTTTTCTACTGATACCATTTTTATTCCCCCTTTCTATATGAGCAATTATATTTTTGTTTTCCTCAGCTATCAAATCATGATAATTATGAAACTAGACGAAAGTTTTAAATTTAGCTAACATTTATCTATAAACTAAAGTTAATTTATCGAAATAACGTACAAGAAAATCAAATATATAACATAACACAAAAAGTATGTTTTCAAATCAATGTATAGAAAATCATTAAATAAGAAAAATAATATCAGATATGGTTAATTTCATTATCTCTAGAATCAATTTAGAATTGTATTAATACATTGTTTACAATTGTAACTTTCTTATTTTATAATAATGAATGGGTAGAAATTTTTTATGGGGGGATTTAGGATGGATCGAATGTTCCGCGTTCTAGGATTCTGGACAGCTATATTTACGGTAATGTTCTTTGTTGGACATATGTCAGCAGCTGCACTTATTTTCGCATGTCAAACAGCATTTTTCGTAGTATTAGGCTATCTAAAGCTTTCTGAGCGTATGTACATCTATATCTTTGGCGCATACTTAACTGTGTTCTTTATTGGATTTACATATTATAGTACTTTCTTATTAGTACCAGGCTTTAGTGAGTAATAGAAAAACCAGTCATATGACTGGTTTTTTTATTTGTATTCATTTAATGAAATCAATTCAATCAACTTAGTAAGATCGTTTGTTGACATACCTTTTGTTTGCAATAGCCATTGGAAGGAATCACTTATTCCCCCAGGCATTATTAAAGATTGTACAGCTCTATTTTGTTTATATTCGCTTGAAAATGGATTTGACTGAGCATGCGGAATAAGCCAATTTAAAATACCAAAATCTAATATTGCATCTCTTTGGTTAGAAAAGTATAGATTTTCGATATGATTCTGTAATCCGAACTTTTTTAATTCATCCCAATGAATATGAGTTGTAATGTCCATATGCCCTAAATGCTCTAGTATATTTGATTTCATTTCATGCTTGTAATAACCGCGCAAACTTCCCTTAATTCGATGGGGTGCATCCCATTCTTCCCTCGTAAAACCATAATCAACAGTTAAAATGATTCCTTTACTAATTTTCGATTGTAAAAGGTCATATACTTTTTCCATACCAACAGGAATTTCAATTCTTTGCCCATTTTTTCCTACAAAATTGTATCTACTTAGAAAATCACTGATTTCACTATCTTGTATTTTAACGAGATTTTCTTTCAGATTATTTTGTCCATCAATTACAATTACTACCTCATGCCATTCGTTTTGATTAAATTCAACTACTCGAACAGGCAAAGCATCAAACAATTCATTTGAAAATACCATTCCACTATTGATTTGCTCGATTTCTAATATATTTAAGAAGTATTTACAATTCAAATGGTTCGCCAATAATTCTATTTGTAATTTATGATGATATTGGCTAGCATCAATAATATAATAAGTTAAATTATGATAAATTTCAGGCTCTTTTTTTTCACAGTACGAAAGAAAGGCTGCGGCGAATCTGCCATTTCCACCACCAACTTCAACAAAAAAAGGTTCGATTAGGTTATTCTTAACAAACCGACAAAATGTAGCTGCAATTACTTCTCCATATACTGTACCTACTGAGCTTGTAGTATAGAAATCACCTTTCCGTCCAATTTTTTCATTTGCCATTTGATAATAACCTTTTTCATGATCATAAAGCACTAACGAAATAAATTGTTCGTATGTAATAAAACCTTTTTTGCTGTTATTTATCGCATTAATAATTATGTTTTTCATCATATTACCTTATTACAAAAATGGATTATGTCTTTTCTCATCACCAATCGTTGTAGTTTCTCCATGACCACTACATACAACGACATCATCAGGTAAAGAAAGAAGTTTACCTTTTATACTTCTAATCAACTGGTCGTGATCCCCACCAGGTAAATCAGTTCGTCCAATGCTTCCTTCAAATAATGCATCACCAGAAAATACTGTCTTTATTTCTTTACAATAAAATGAAACACTTCCTGGTGAATGGCCTGGAGTTTCGAAAATTGAAAATAAGAAACGACCAATTTCCATTTTACCTTCTTTTTCAATCAAGTGATCTGCTTCCCTTGCAAATATTGACTGATTTCTCATAAATAATTCAGAACCATTTTTTTGTCCATCTGTTAGCCAATCTGCTTCATATTTATGAATATAAACGGGTATATTATATTCATCACGCACATCATCAACAGCCCCAATATGATCAAAATGGGCGTGGGTTAGAAGGATTGCTAATGGCTTTAATTTATTTTCTTCAATAACATTAAAGATTACATGTGCTTCTTCGCCTGGATCAAAAATAACTGCTTCATTCATATCATTACTTAAGATATAACAATTAGTTTGTAATGGACCTAATGGTAATTGTAAAACATTCATATTCATACCCTGCTTTCTTTTTAATCTATATAATACTATATCATAATTTTGTTTTAGCACTTAATTTCAAATAGACAATTGTTCGCAAAAGTTTTACAATAATAATGATGTGATAGCAAACAGGGGTTGCTTGACGAAATTTATAGGGGGTTTACAATGGGTACAGTTATTATTTTTATACTAGTAGCTATTCTAAGTGTTCCTGCTTTATTAGGATCATTAAAGAAGAAGAACTTTTTAGCCGTTTTTTGGTCTGGCGCTACATTAGTTTTATTTGGTTGGTTTGCCATTATGACAATTTTACATAACGGTTATCCACCAGCGCACTTATAATATTTATTTCTTTATGTAACGGACTATTTTCTACATATAGAAAACATGTTACATAAATAAAAAAGCTGACAAAATTGTCAGCTTTTTTATTTATGAGATGATTGGATATTTTCTAAATTAAATAATGACGCTAACAGAATTGGAAATGTCTCGGAAAAAATCGATTCAAACATAGAAAGTGGCAATGGATTTATTCCTTTACCTAATTCAAGTGTAAAACCTGGTTTCCGAAAATCTTGTATATACCAATCCTTATAACCAGCATGGCTATCAATTGTTTTTACTGCTTTATACGGACTAACACTAGAAAAATAATTAGCATAGACTTCCGAGATAGGCGGTTCAAGATTATCATAACCCCAATAAAATTCTTTCCCCTGGGTATGCAAAGCCAAAATAAGATCAAACTTTCTTTCAATTGCTAAATTACTCATAGCGATTGTTTCTGGTTCAGTTAATGGAGCATCTCCTGGGTAGTCTCTAGGAGAGAATGTTTTTTGTTTCTTTCTTTCTTTTTCAAACTCCCAATGTGCAGGAAATTGATTGTTTAAATCTACACCTCTTATATTTGCTTTCCATCCAGTAAAACCATCATTTCCTTCGTTAATTTTATGAACAAATTCCATATAATCACTTTGTTCAACAGCTCCATTTATAACTAAATTTACCCCATCAGGATTCACCATAGGGACAATCGACAAAGTATTCTCATTAAATAAAGCTACCAATTCTTTATGAAATGGCAACTCTTCAGTTTTTAAAGTGTTACATATCCAAAAAAGCATTTTCATGATTACACAAGTTGTAATCCATTCATTTGCATGAAACGAACCATTCCAATGTACCTTTCTATGTCCATTTCCAATTTGAATCTCATATATAGGCTGATATAAAACACTGTGTCCAATCGTATTTAAACGAAGAAAAGGAAATTCTTGTACTAATAAACTAATATCTTTTGAAAGTTCATTAAAATCATATCTTCTTGGATGAAAGGATAAAGGCCGATTGTTTTTATACAAAATTTTCACCTCATCAGTTATTTTCTAGTTAATTGTATGTAATTAAAATAAAGAAAAGCACTTTCGTTTAGGAAGTGCTTAATTTAGCGTTTTAAATAGCCATATTGAATTATTAAAGCTTCATGAGTTCCCGACTTCTTGTGGGATTAGCAGAATGGATGAGAGATGGGGCTAGAAGACCTCAGGACGAATGTGACAAGGTAGCTCCAAAATCTCGTTACACTTAAAGGCAAACATCCTGTAATGGAAATCAACATGCTATTATTTTTTTTAATGACAAATTACTCTTTTAGATTGTTGAAATATAAAAACAAATTCAATTAATTAGTTTATTAATTAATGTTCGATCATAATTGACCTACTAAATAATAAACAATTCTTAGTTTACTCTAAGTAAAGGCTATTTGGATTAGGGTTTATTGCAGACTTTTTTTGATGAATAAGTTGATTGGAATGGAGGGGTGCTCGACTCCTATGGGATAAGCGGGAAGGCTAAAGACCCCGGAGGCTCGCCGAGGAGGCTAAAGAATCTCGCCCCATGGAAAG